>JAGLRU010000224.1 GCA_023136145.1 Alphaproteobacteria bacterium | reverse complement strand
GCATGACGTGTGTGGATTATGTCATTCCGAGCGAAGAGAGGAATCTGGTTTGTTACACTAAGAAAGATCCCTCGTCGCGCTTCGCGCTCTGTTGTCGGGATGATAACGACACGGTTATGTCACCCCCGACTCGTTCGAGGGTCTAAAAGCATGTCCGCGCGTCTTATGATGAAAAAGGGTCACGACGGCAAAGAACAAGTCTGGTATGACGATTTAGCGATAAAGATTCAAAGATGCTTATTCACTAGTATTTCTGCGATTTGCACCGTATTGGTGGCGGCTCCTTTACGGAGGTTATCGGCAACAACCCAAATGCTGAGTCCATGCTTCACCGTATCGTCTCGACGAATACGACTAACATAAACAGAATCATCCCCGGAAATTTCAGCAGGAGTTATAAACCCTTCTTCTAGATCAGGCTTGTCAACAACAACTACGCCGGGTGCTTTCTGAAGTGCCTTCCGCGCTTGCGCCACAGTAATCGGCTTTTCAAACTCGATATTTATTGCTTCAGCATGGCCGACAAACACCGGCACACGCACGCAGGTAGCTGTAACCTCAATGCCGGAACCAAGAATTTTTTTGGTTTCCACCCGCATCTTCCATTCTTCCTTGGTATACCCATCCTTCATAAACACATCAATCTGCGGAATTACATTGAAGGAAATTTGTTTATAAAACACCTCACGTTTTTGTTCCGCGTTAGCGTAAATCGCGCGAGTCTGGTTAAACAGTTCGTCCATCGCTTTCTTTCCAGCTCCTGAAACAGCCTGATAGGTGGACACAACGACGCGCTTGATGGTTGCGATATCATGCAAAGGCTTCAGCGCAACTACCATCTGGATGGTCGAACAGTTCGGATTGGCAATAATACCGCGCTTTTTGTAAAGGTCGATAGCTTCTGGATTTACTTCCGGCACGATCAGCGGTACATCCTTGTCCATGCGGAAACAAGAGCTGTTATCGATTGTCACCGCCCCCGCTTTGACAGCACGTGGAGCAAATTCCTTAGATACTTCAGAGCCGGCAGAAGCAAGGACAATATCCACACCATTGAAATCAAATTTCTCAAGGCTCTGAACTTTTAGGACACGATCTTCACCGAAAGAAACCTCACTACCCTCTGACCGAGACGATGCCAAAGCGTAAACTTCGCTCACAGGAAATTCTCGTTCTGACAATGTATTCAACATGGCGCGTCCTACATTTCCAGTAACACCAACGACAGCAACTTTATATGACATATCAACCCCTTTTCAGCTTTACAAAAGCCTTGTCTAATTAGACACTTAACAAATTACAGAGTGCATGAAAAGGGTCTTCCATGTCTGATTTGACAAAAGAGTTGCAGAACAACCAAACGAATTCAATTTATGATCTAGCACCCATCGGTGTTTGCGTCATTGATATTATCGACGATCAACTTGCTGTGCGCTATGCCAATCCGCTTTTTTTGAAAATGCTCCCCGATGGAATTCCCGACAAAATTGCAGTGAATCTTCTTGAAAAAAAAGACATTCCGGCACTTGATCTATCACTTGCGGGAAAAGACGGTTGGGGACGACTAACAGTATCGCACACGTTTTTAGACGGCAAACCCGCCACAGTTCTATGGGTCGCCGATATTTCCGAGATACAGCAGGCCACCAGCGAAGCGGCGGCAATGATGGATATGAAGTCCGCATTTCTGGCTTCCATGAGCCATGAAATTCGCACGCCAATGCAAAGCGTCTACGGTCTGCTGGAGCTTGTTCATGACGCACCGATAGACGATGATACGCGGGAAATGGTCGTCACCGCACGCAAATCCGCGAGCGGTTTGTTAGAAATCCTCGATGACATACTCGATCTCGCTAAAGTCGAGGCGGGGAAAATCGATCTTGATTACTTTGAAATCCCGCTACGTACTCTTGCCTACGGTGTGATGGAATGTATGGAAGTCAGGCTGCTTGGCAAGCCGGTCAAGATGCTAACAGAGGTCGAGCAGGGAATCCCCTTTGTTGTGATGGGTGACCCGACGCGCCTGCGCCAGATCATGCTTAATCTTGTGGGCAACGCCATGAAGTTCACCGAAAAAGGCAGCGTAACGCTTCGCATTACTTCAAAAACGAAAACCGTCACTGCGCCGGAAGATGGGTTAGCACTGCGCTTCGAAATCGAGGATACCGGCATCGGAATGCCGCCGGAGGTGAAAAAGAAGCTGTTTCAGCCATTTATACAGGCGGATAATTCAACCACACGGAAATACGGAGGCACGGGTCTGGGCTTGTCGATCAGTCAGAAACTGGTTGAGTTGATGGGCGGAAAAATTGGAGTGGACAGTGTTGCTGGCAAAGGAAGTGTTTTCTGGTTTGAAATCACTACCACCCCCGCAAATGAGCAAATCAAGGTTGACCTTCCTGATCTGGACGGCCTCGCCATTATTTCAGTTGAAGATCATCCGAAAGGTGCCAAAGAAATTCAGTCCTCCCTCTCCTCTATGGGCGCGAAAGTTGAAAGCGTATCAACTTACAAAGAAGGGTTGGAGCTAATTAAAAAAAGGCCGTTTGACGTTGCTGTGATCGATCAGGGACTACCGGACGGACTTGGCATCGACCTGCTAAAAGAAGCTGCAAAGCTTCGTCCATTTATGGGGCTGATTCTTTATACCGTCCGCAATGATCTTGGAATGCAGTACACGGCGAAAGTCCTTGGCGCAAAATATCTTTCCAAACCTGCCTCTCGCTTGGGATTGGGCGAGGCTGTTAAGGCAGCAGCACGGCAAATCTCTACGCACGACTACACAGGACCCCGCCGCTTGCTGATCGCAGAAGATACGTTATCGGTGCAGGATGTCCTGAAACGCCAGCTAAACAAACTTGGCGTTGAAGCAGATTTTGTTCTCAACGGCATCGAGGCACTAAAGATATTGAAGAAAAAAGAACACGGCATTCTTTTCACCGACCTTCATATGCCGGAAATGGACGGTTATCAGCTTATAGCTCATATCCGCACTGCCGAAGGGAAAGAAAACATCGATATGCACAAACGCTTTCCAGTTATTGCCCTCACTGCCGATGTGCAACTTGCACAGAGGCAGGCGTATCTTAGCTATGGATTTGATGAATGCCTTTTAAAGCCTGTAAGTTTAGGTCAGTTCCGGCAACTCTTGATCCGTTGGGGTGTGCTGAGAGAAGAAGCAACGGCGGCGAATATTCCCGTTGTTTCAGTCTGTGCTACTGACGCACCATCATCATCCCTGCTGCCAGCAGTAGATAAAGATGCCATGATCTCGCAAATGGGCGCGTTCGATGCAGAAGCAATAGAAATGCTTCAAATGTTTGTAGATATGACTCAACCTTCCATCGAAAAACTTGAAGCAGCATTCGCTCAAAACAATACGCATGAGCTAAAAGAAACAGCTCATAGTCTGAAAGGTAGTACGCGTTCTGCCTGCTGCCCGCGCCTCGGCGATCTTGCGGCAGAAATGCAGGAAAATGCCGAAAAAGGCCAAGCTATCACCGCCGATATGATCGCCACAATCAAAGCGGAATTCGAGCGTGTAGCAAAGGAAGTCAAAACACTACAGACATAAATAAGCGACTGATATAGGGGATGTCTTAATCAGGCCACCTCTAAAAACCTTAAAATTTTCCAATATCGTCATACCGGACTTGTTCGGGGGTGACGGGTTGCTTCGGGCGTGGTGCGTGACGATAAAAAGAAAAGGGGGTTTTTAGAAGTGGCCTAAAATGATAATATGCGTTACGCCTTTGGAGAAATTATAGGATATTTATTCGATATGAGCAAACAGCTAACAATATATGATACGACCCTGCGTGACGGTACACAGGCAGAAAATTTCAATCTGTCCGTTGAAGATAAAATAAGAGTAAGTCTGAAACTAGATCAGCTTGGTATTGATTTTATTGAAGGTGGTTGGCCAGGATCAAATCCTTCTGCCACTAAGTATTTTAAAGAAATCAAAAACTATAAGCTGAAACATTCCCTGATAGCCGCTTTCGGCAGCACAAGGTTATTCAGTAATTCCGTCGAGACTGACGGGAATCTTCAAGCTTTGATTGCTGCTAAAACACCAGTGATCACCATTTTCGGCAAGAGCTGGGATATACATGTCCATGAAGCTTTGCGCATCGAACTCGATGACAATTTAGTTATCATTGAAGATTCCTTGTCCTATCTTCGTCCCCATGTAAAACATCTATTTTATGATGCTGAGCATTTTTTCGATGGGTTTAAGAAAAACAAAGAATATGCACTGGCAACTCTGGAGCGTGCTGTCAAAGGAGGTGCCGAGATGCTCGTGTTGTGCGACACGAACGGTGGTACTCTTCCCACCGAAATTTCTGATATTATTCTTCAGGTAAAAAACCACCTTAAGCTAGGTGGTCATGATGTTAGAATCGGAATCCACGCCCATAATGATTCAGAAACTGCGGTGGCAAATTCCCTCGTTGCCGTTTCCATGGGAGCCTCACAAGTGCAGGGGACGATAAACGGCTATGGTGAACGTTGCGGCAATGGCAACCTAACCTCCATTATACCGGCTCTTGCCCTAAAAATGGGCTACACTTTCAATGCAGCACACAATCTCAAAAAACTAAGCGAGACATCCCGCTACGTCAACGAGTTGGCAAATCTTCCTCACAATAGGTACCAGCCCTATATTGGAGCCTCCGCCTTTGCTCATAAAGGTGGTATTCATGTCAGCGCAGTAAAACGCAATCCGTTGACATACGAGCATATTGATCCTGAAAAAGTTGGCAATGTTCGCAGAATTCTTATCTCGGATCAATCTGGCCGCAGCAATGTGCTACATAAAGCCAAAAAATTCGGCATCAATCTTGATAGCAAAGACCCTGTCGTTACCTCCATTTTGAAGGAGCTGAAAACACTGGAGAATGAGGGATTTCAGTATGAGGGAGCAGAGGCTTCTTTTGAACTGCTGATGCGACGTGCTCTAGGAACGCAACGCCGCTATTTTACCCTGCTGGGTTTTCGCGTTATCAACCAGAAATCCGACATGGATCAACCACCACAGGCTGAGGCGACTATACGGCTGGAAGTCGGAGGCGAGATGGTACACACTGCCGCTCTTGGTGAAGGGCCGGTAAATGCGCTGGATAATGCTTTGCGTAAGGCACTGACCCAATTTTATCCTTCATTGTCGGAAATGTGGCTGGATGAGTACCGCGTCCGTGTCATAGCAAGTGATCGTGGAACATGCGCCCGAGTCAGGGTTCTTATCGAATCAAGGGACGGTCAATCAGAATGGGGAACCGTTGGTGTTTCACACGATATTATTGAGGCAAGCTGGCAAGCACTAGTTGACAGTATCACCTACAAACTTATGAAGGATGATAGAAAGAAATCATAATAACAGCCCACCTCTTATGTAGGATGTAAATTGGATTTCATGGAAGATCATATTCTTGACTTTCTAAAGTAGAACCATCACTCTTGTGAAAAATAAACCTTATAGGATTTTTCCGTGAAAACAACATTGATGATGGCGATCACAATAAATGGAATGGTTGCTGGCAGTAATGATTCCACGCCATGGTCAAATGAGGAATTTGCAAATTTTGAAGACTGCATAGCACAACACGGTAATATAATAATTGGTCGGCGCACTTTTAATTTGATGGCGAGTGATGATAATTTTGACAAGCTTGCCATGTGTAACAAGGTTATTGTTGTTTCTTCTACACATTTGCCGTCCACAAGCGGTTGCACACAGACTCCTTCGCCCAAAGATGCTCTGGATATCCTCAAACAAGAAGGCTTTGACGCTGCAATGATAGGCGGTGGCACACAGCTAAATTCTTCTTTCTTACAGGAGGGATTGGTTGATGAAATTATTATAGATATTGAGCCTTATCTATTTGGAAATGGAATTCCATTATTGTCTCAGATAGAAGGAGAATTTAAGTTAAAACTTTTATCGCAGAAAATGTTGAATCAGAACTCAATATCTCTTCGCTATAGAATCGTTAAATAGTCGCCCCTAAAGCTGAAATTTATTTCAAAGGAACTAAACACATAAACTATCAACCTTCTTTCAACGGCAAGGAAGTTTCTGCCAGCTTTACCCAGTAGGCGGCACCAAGCGGAATAATATCATCGTTGAAATTATAATACGAGCTGTGCAAGCCGGAAGTATTGTCTCCTTTGCCTTGCCCTAACATAATAAAAGCCCCAGGACATTCCTGCAGAAAGTATGCGAAATCTTCTCCGCCCATGGTTGGAGTGAAAACGTGGACGTTTTCCTCGCCTACGATTTGTGTCGCAACCTCACGGCATAGCTTTGTTTCCGCAAGTGCGTTCACAACTGGAGGGTTTATCTCCCGCCACTCAACCAAAGCCGTTGCGCCATGTGCTTCAGATACGGACGTGGCGATGCGGCGCAAATTCATCTCAAGCATTTTATGAGTTTCTGGCTTAAAGCTGCGAGCTGTACCACCAAGTGTCGCCGTTTCTGGCAGAACATTTAAGCTTCCAGTTCCTGCATGGAACTCGCATACGCTTATCACGGAACTGTCAGCAGGATCAACGTTGCGGCTAACAATAGATTGCAATGATGTAACAATAGCAGATGCCACTGTTACTACATCAATCGTGTGATGCGGAAGTGCGGCATGCCCACCTTTTCCAGTTACTTTCAGTGTAAACGTAGCAGCAGCAGCCAGCATCGGCCCTTCGCAAATCATCATAGCTCCTACGGGTAATTGTGGCCAGTTATGCATCCCAAAGATTGCCTTACAGGGGAATTTCTTGAAAAAACCCTCCTGCACCATAGCGTTCCCACCGCCACCGCCTTCCTCCGCAGGTTGAAAAACGGCGTATACTGTGCCGTCGAAATCTCGTGTTTCTGCTAGATACTGAGTTGCCGCGAGCAGCATAGCTATGTGACCATCGTGACCGCAGGCATGCATCTTTCCTTTATGTTTCGAGATATAGGATAAACCGATTTCTTCAGGGATATTGAGAGCATCCATATCCGCGCGCAAGCCAACCGCAAGACCGGATTTATTGCTTTTCCCGCGAATAATACCAACGACAGCCGTTTTCGCCATGCCACGATAAACCTTCACACCAAAGGATGTTAGCAGCTTCTCAATATACTCCGCAGTTTTGAACTCCTCAAACGCCGTTTCTGGATACGCATGAATATGCTGCCGCCATTGACTGAAAACGGAATTTCTTTCCTTTAGCTTTTTAAGCAAGAGCATTTCGATAAGCCTCCATTCGGTAAGATTTTTCAAATATTATAGAAACAGGGAAAGAATTTATAAAAAAACACATATTCTCATTCCAAATTCTACCATGAAAACAGTGGTTGCGATACTTTGGCGTGCGGGGCATCATCACTGAAGCTTTGACAACCGTTAGGGGATTCTTATGTTCCGCGCATATGTTCAGAAGAACAACAGCCATCTAGCCTTTCAAGATATGGCGATCACAGACGTTCTTTCTCCCAAGGAGACGGAGCAGATCGTATGGTTTGATATGATTAGCCCAGAGACGGGGGAAGACCGCTTCGCTGAGCGACTTTTTGGCATTACAATCCCAACTCGCGCGGAGATGAATGAAATCGAGCTGTCATCGCGTCTTTACAGCGAGGATGGCGCGAAATTTATGACAATGACAGCTATCACGAAAATGGAAATCGACGATGCGGAAAAAACGCCGATTACTTTTATTCTCAAAGGACAGACGTTGATTACAGTTCGGCATGAGGAAGAAAAGTCATTTATGAATTTCGCCTTTCGCGTACA
>JAGLRU010000223.1 GCA_023136145.1 Alphaproteobacteria bacterium | reverse complement strand
AGACTGTTGCCAAATTCACACAGGTCTGCTGGGTTCGCTGTTTTGAAGGCTCCTGATATTCCGTCAATCTTGATTGAAACAGGGTTCATGTCCAATCCAAAAGAGGCTAAATTGATGTGTTCTGCGCAGTTTCAACGAAAAATTTCAACAGCAATACTGAAAGGGATAGATGCCTATTTCCAAAAAATGCAGTCGTTTCAGAAGCCATAAATGTCCACATTTTTTCGACGGGTTTATTTTTAGTCTATAGACTTGCGTGTGTTTCTGTAGTACACAAACTTAGTAGTTGCGTTGTACAATTGTCTCGTTTCAGGGACGTCTATCAGTTAAAGAGGATTATTATAATGAAAAGTTTTACATTGGTACTTTCTGTGTTCGCATTTCTGTCGCTCGCTGCGTGCACAACCGGAGAAGCGGTTGATACTAGCGCAACGTATGAAGCTGATGTTACTTTCAGCAATTCTTTGCGTAAGTAATTTTAAAGTCTGGAATCGGAAGATGTCTTAGTTGTAAATAAGACCTCTCGTTTTTGGTTTTTTCTTTCTGGGCTCCGGCTTCCGGTTGATGACGACAGGATAGCCGAGGCGTTCTTTGACAACCTTTTTGACAATATCCCAGTCAATCTGTTCGGTGGGAATTCTGGCTGTAGTAATGATTGCTTTTTTAATTTCTTCGCTCATTTCTTTGACAGTGTGAAACCCATTAATTTCAATCTCGCTGCTTTGGGATATGGACGGGTTAGCTTCTAGATAAATATTATCACCTACCCTACCCACAAGAATAGGCTGATCGACCACAGTAACTTCGATGCCGACATTTACTTTGTTAAAAAGCTTGATGATGTCTTCTGGGTACATTCGCATACAGCCTGAACTAACACGGCGGCCTATGGCCCAAGGGTTGTTGGATCCGTGTATCAGAAAAGTCGGCCATCCCAGATAGAGCGCGTGGGTGCCGAGTGGGTTGGATGGTCCGGCTGAAACGAAAACTGGAAGCTCTGGTTTTTCTTCAATCATCCGGTCGGTCGGGTACCACACCGGGTCGGCTACTTTGCGGATGATGGTAGTTTCTCCCGTTGGAGTTTGCAGCCCTTCGCGGCCAATTCCGATGGGAAAAGTCATTGGCTCTTTTTCAGGGTCTTCAAAATAATACATACGCATCTGTGCCAGATTTACGACGATGCCTTCCTGTTTGGTACGTGGCAGCAGCTTGAAAGAAGGAATGATTATCTGTTTACCTGGTGTGGGTGTCCATGAATCGACTTTCGGATTTGCGGCGCGGATTTCAACGAACCCAAGATTGAAATAGCGTGCTATGTCCAGCATGGTGTCCTCTTCGCTCACAGAGTATGTCTGCTGTTTCCCAAGTGAGATTCGAGCATCCGGCGGATATTCCGGCAGGGTGATGGTTTCGTCCGTATTTTTTTCTGGAAGAGTCTCTTTTTTCGGAGCGTTGTAATTCTCGATGTGAGCGGGCGGTAAAGGTCGAGTTTTTGGAAGGATGACTTTCTCTGTCTTTAATTTTTTTAATGCCACCACATCTTTCAATACTACCTTTTCTTTTTCTTCCATCACTTGCGTGGGTGGAACAATAGAGGCAAAAGAGGAAGGAGTAGAGATCGTTAAAAGGATGACAACTAGACAGAGTCTGGACAGCGGAATAAAGTTGGTACATTGGAGTCTCTTTTTTATCGTTCGATACGTAGAGAATTTGTACGAAAATAGTTTGAGAGAAGGTTGAATAAACCTACTTTTTCGCATTACTTTTTTCTTCCTGCAAGTCGCCACGTTTGTACTTGTCTATATTACGTTTCAGCATGTTGAGTTCTTCGCAATCCATGTATCCGCAGGTCATGCGGATCACCTGCATTTGTTCTAGTGCTCGCGCCATGTTCCCTTTGTCCAGATATATTTTTGCGATATAGGCGTTAGCACCAAGATGCGTCGGATTGATTATCAAAGCCTTTTTGAAATTTTTGGATGCTTTGGCGGTCTCACCGAGACGATAGTAAGCGTAACCGCGATAGGTATAAGCGTCCGCATTGTTGGGGTGGCGTGCCAGAACATCGTCAGCGGTGTTTAGTGCCGCGCTGAACTGTCCTGCGGATAAAAGATATTCAGCTTTGGTGAGTCCGGAATCTTCTCGGAATGGGATACTATCTTCTGCTGCGACGGTCATGCACTGGAACATTATTATCAAGAAACAGAGTGTTGAAATCAGAATTTTCATCTTCAGAGCATTTTTTAGATTGGCTTGAAACCATTTGGAATCGAAACGATTTGTCATCTTTGTTTCCTACATTCTCGTGTCTATGACATCTCTAGTATGAATTCTTCTGAACATATATAAAATTATGGCGTTGCAGATGATAAATCAAGGCTGTTGTTTATCTTTTTCTGTATTGAGCGTTACAAAACTGTCGGTTCATCGATGGAAAAATATTTCCTGTCAGCATCGATTGTTGCTACGCATCCAATCGGCAAAATATAATTTTCAACATTATGGCCGAGTTCTTCAATTTCCAAAATCGGAAATGAATAATCTTTAGTGACCTCTAAAATAACGTCAGAGACTTCCCGATTTTTGCTTTTATCCTCCAATTCATGATTATCAAACCAGCCAATAATCAGACCGTTTATTTTTTCAAAAACTCCGTTGAGTTTCAGTGCGGTAAACTGACGGTCAAGATCGCCAACATCGTCAGTACCTTCCAGAAATAAAATTGTGTTTTCAAATTTCGGAGCATAATCGGCAAGCATAGTACTAATCAAACAGCCCGAATGCCCGCCGACAAGAACCCCTGAGGCTTTACCGCTTCGCACACATTTCCAGCCGGAGCTTTTTAAATCTTTTCTTTCCTGATGTGCCCAGTTTTCATTTTCCCGAAGCTGCCCAATATGCCCATCGAAGAATGTCCTTATAAAATTTTGCCGGTATGGTTCCGTGATTTTTCTTCCGAAAGTCCACAACAGATCAGGCCCATGATAAGTTACAAGACCTGTTCTTGAAAAAATGGCGTTCAATAAAGTTGTGCCATCAGAAATCCCAGCAAAGATTTTGGGGTTGTTTTTTATGGCTTCGTAGTCGATTCCGTCCAGCAGGTGATTGGCGGTGCTGCCACCCTGCGACATTAGGATCATTTTGATTTCCGGGTCTTTCCAGATTTCATTGAAATCTTCAATCCTAGCTTTCCGCGTTCCGGCACTGTAAAAATGCTGGTCAAAAACATGTCTGCCGAATTTCAATTTCAAGCCAATATCCTGTAATGCGGAAACCGCATTTTCAAATTGCTTTTTAAAATCCTGCGTTATGGCCTCGGACGGAGAAATAATGCCTATGACATCGCCTTTTTGGAGCTTTTTGGGTTTTATGTTTTTCATGAAAGCCGCCTTATTTCACGCCTAGTTTTTCCTGTAAGCTGGTGCTGGAAGTAGTGTATTCAAACCGCTTTTTTCGTTCTGGGTGGATATAGTGAAACGCTTTTTGCGCCATCAGTGCTGCTTCGTGAAAGCCGGACAAAATCAGTTTCAGCTTGCCCGGGTACCAGCAGATGTCGCCGATAGCAAAAACGCCGGAAGTGCTGGTTTCAAAATTCTCCGTATTGACGGGAATTCGGTTATCTTTCATTTCAATTCCGAAAGTCGCGACTGGGCCGAGTTTCATGGTCAGACCATAGAAAGCTAGCAGCGTGTCGCATGCAATGTCCGTCGTAGATTTGTCGGCGTTGGACAACATGACTTTATTAATATAACTGTTCTCTCCTTTGAAACCGGAAAGATTTCCAATCACGAAATTCATCTTTCCGTCCGCGACTAACTGACGCATATTCGCAACGCTGTGTGGCGAGGCGCGGAATTCGTCTCGCCGATGAACGAGTGTCAACGACTGGACGATGGGCTGCAAGTGGATTGCCCAGTCGAGCGCACTGTCTCCACCACCGGCAATAACAAGGTTTTTGTTTTTGAAATCCTCCGCCTTGCATACGGAATAAAAGACTGATTTTCCTTCGTAAGATTCGATGCTTTTGATTGGTGGTTTTTTTGGGACAAAGCTGCCACCTCCCGACGCAATCACGACAACTTTGGCTTCGATTACGGTTCCGGCATCAGTTGTTACTCGCCATCCATGTTCCATTTTTTCCAGCTTTTCGGCCATCTGACTGAAATGAAAAACAGGAGAAAAAGGATTGATCTGTTCCATCAATTGCGCGGTTAAATGTCGTCCTGATATAACTGGCAATGCTGGAATATCATATATCGGTTTTTCAGGATACAACTCCGCGCACTGACCGCCTGGACGGTCGAGAATATCAATAAGGTGTGCTCGAATATCCAATAACCCAAGTTCAAAAACCGCAAACAGCCCGGCTGGCCCCGCACCTATAATTATAGCATCTGTCGTATAAATTTTTTTGGACATAGAAAGAAATTATGGCGTTGTAGCCGATAAATCAAGGCTCTATATTATTTATCGCGGTTTAATTGCTTCCATCTTGAAACTGTTTGGAATATGGCGATGGCGTTTTTAACAGGTTCGTCTTCATTATCTACCTTTTCTTTTGTCAGATTTTTTCCTGTTCTTTTATAACGGGTGATTTTTTTGTCCGGCTCCAGAATAATAAGCGTGTCTTGCGTTACATATCCCAGCTTCCGGTCGGTGGAGATGTAAGTTCTGTCCGGTGTTTCTTTCATAAGATCGGCACCGTAAAAGCGGCTTGTGTAGCTTATATTCATTAACCCAAGCAATGTTGGTGCTATATCGATCTGGCTGGCAAGTTTGTTGATTTTTTGCGGAGGGAGGATCGCGGGAGCGTAAATTATGAGCGGAATGTGGTAATTTTTCGGATCAAGGGATTTTTTGCTGTAGGTTCTCGCTGTATGATCTGCGACGATTACAAAAAGAGTATTGTTAAACCACGGTTTTTTTTTGGCTTCAGCAATTAGTTTGCCTATCGCGTAGTCTGTGTATTTTACGGCACCTAGTCTGCCGCCTTTGCCGGAATGGAAGTTAATTTTTCTATCGGGATAGGTGTAGGGGCGATGGTTGGAAACCGTCATAAGCATATTGAAAAATGGTTTACCTTTTTGATAGGCATTATCACTTTCCCTGATAGCGCGTGCAAACAGGTCTTCATCGCATACACCCCATGTATTTGAAAAAGTTATTTCTTCTTTTGAAAAACTGTCACGGTCGATGATTCGGTAATCGTTGCTTTTGAAAAAAGTATTCATTTTGTCGAAGGAGCCATAGCCTCCGTATATAAAGTTTTTGATATAACCTTTTTTGCCGAGCACCTTTCCCAGAGAAAATATTTCTCCGCTGCCAATCCGGCGCATAATTGCATTTCCGGGCGTAGGCGGAAGGGACATGGTGATGGCAGAAAGGCCGTAAACCGTTCGTGTCCCTGTTGCGTAAAAATTGGTGAAAAATAGAGACTCATTGATAATTTTATTGATGTAGGGTGTTAGTGGATATTTGTGGGGCGAAAAGATGTCCAGATATCTTCTGCTTAGGCTTTCAATGGTGACAAACATAATGTTGTAAAGTTTTTCTGATTCATTTGCCTTGATATAACGCGTAATTCCGTCTCCTGTAAAATTTGCCGTGCTGTTGATATTTTTCTTTGTTCGGTTAAGTGCTGCTGTTGAATCTTCGCTGACATATGATTCTTTATATGGTAGATCGGTGGTAAGGAAAGCGCGAAAAATTTCGTAATATCCGTTTCTGGCTATTTCCTGCCAATAGCGGTTTTCTCCGAATTCGGCTGTTTTATGATCGAGAAGATTGATGGATAAAACAGCCATCAACGCTGGAATCACAAAAATCGCAAGCCTCTGAACCGGACGCAGTACTATTGTTCCTATAGTGGGAAGGCGTTTTAACATCCAGAGTGTCAGCATAAGTGCGGAAATGCCGATTCCGGATAAAATCCAGCCGATCGGATAGGATTCCCGGATATTACCGATGACTTCGCGGACATAGACCAGATAATCCACCGCAACGAAACTAAAGCGCGATGAAAATTCGTCCCAGAAAATCCATTCCGCTACTCCAGTGAATAACATCAGATAAATAATAAAGAAATAAAGGCCGCCGCAGAGGAGCCTGTCCGTTCGTGTCCCGTGAAGTCGCCACGGCAGAAATGCTAGATACGCAGCTAGTGGAATAACGAAACAGGTAAAAATGCCTACATCAAATAAAAAGCCAGTTGCAAAACACATAAAGATATTGTTGGAATCATCTTTCAAGTACTGGAACTCATGAAGGATGAGAAAAACGCGCAGCACTACCTCTCCCGTCATAAACAGAAAGAACATCGGCATCAAACGCTTGATGTAATATAGAGCCATGTAATCCCTATGATATAATCCATATATCGGCAATTATTGTATATGCTCATCGAAATTATGCTAAAGCCGGAAGCTTGTCTCGTAAAAAACAAAATGTCATCGTAGTTCTTGTACGCTTTTGGGCTAACAGATTGAAATAATTAGGTTATTTATTGTATTTTGGGACTTGCGGTTTTTATGTGTAGTCGTTAGTGTTGACACTCTAATTCTGCCGTTCAATAAAAGCTTTTGCGGAGAGGTGGCTGAGTGGTTGAAAGCGCTCGCCTGGAAAGCGGGTATTCTGTTACAGGAATCGTGAGTTCGAATCTCATCCTCTCCGCCATTTTATTGTTTCTGACAGTTTCACACAATTTCTAACAGTATAAAAATCCTTGCAATTGTAGGGGGGTATAGTGAAAGGTCGCAGAGTTCCGATTTCTGACCACACTTATAGTAGTTCGCATTAAAGATAA
>JAGLRU010000222.1 GCA_023136145.1 Alphaproteobacteria bacterium | reverse complement strand
TATGTTTTTTTCGTTGCAGGTGATAAGTACCTGATCTAACCCTAATGCTTTGGTGCGGAGCAGTGCCGATTTTAACATTAATTTACCGTATCCTTTGCGGCGTTCGCTTTTTCGAATGGCGTAACCGATATGTCCGCCGACCTGTCTTAAGAATTCGCTTAGTTTATGCCGGATGGAAATGCGTCCCAAAAATCTGTCCTTTGAAACAAGCCAGAGTTCTGTATGTGGTACCTTCTTGACTTTGCTCCCATCCAGCAGTTTGATAGGGATGCTTAGGTCATGTTCGCGTTTTATGTAACCTTTGAAGTCATTCTCTATTTCTTGAAGTTTTTCTTTTGAGGGAGCAATTGTCTCAAGATCTCCTCGCAGAGCTTTAACATAAGAATCTTTGTAGCGAATGTCCGGGATAATAAGATGTGGTTCGTTTATCATGTTTTCTCCTTCTGTCATCCCTGCTTTACGCGGGCATAACGTAAGTCAATCCATAAAGCATAAAGATAAATACCCTGACAAAAAAATGTAAAAGCTACCTCTAATCGTTATTCTGGCTTTCACCAGTATAACGATTAGAGGTACAGTTATTTTTGGCAATGACTATGATAGACTATAAGGACAGAAAACAAATGAGTATCTCCTCTCATACTGGTAGGTTTTCTCCGCCGACAGTTGATGCGGCAGGACGGGTTCCGCTGATCGGCCTTGCTTTGCCAGAGGTAGTCACAACGATTACTGCTAACGACCTTCCCGCATTCCGCGCTAAACAGATATGGCATTGGATATATAAACGCGGAGTGCGAAATTTCACAGACATGATAAATCTGCCAAAGGACGTGCGTGTACTTCTTGCGGAGAAGTATTCGATTGAACGTCCTGATGCAGTGACTTCGCTGCGTTCCACGGACGGTACGATTAAATGGCTGCTTTCTCTGTCGGATGGTCAGCAGATCGAAACGGTTTTTATTCCAGAGGCAAAGCGCGGTACGCTCTGCGTCTCCTCGCAGGTAGGATGCACACTGACCTGTAAGTTCTGCCATACAGGAACTCAGCCGCTGGTTCGCAATCTGAGCGCACACGAAATTCTGCAACAGATAATGTTTGCCCGCGACGCGCTGGACGAATGGCCGTGTTCCGGTGAGGGAAAACAACAGCCAGATGATGTAAGCAAGCTTACCAATATCGTAATAATGGGAATGGGCGAGCCGCTTTTCAACTATAATAATATCGTACAGGCACTGAAAATCTGTATGGATCCTGATGGGCTTGCGGTGTCAAAACGGCGCATCACTCTTTCCACCTCCGGCATAGCGTCGATGATTCGACAATGCGGGGATGATTTGGGTGTAAATCTCGCGGTTTCCCTTCATGCTTCCACTGACGAAATACGTTCGAAACTTATGCCGATCAATAAAAAATATCCTTTGGCGGAAGTTTTGGAGGCTTGCCGGACTTATCCCATTGCAAGCGATGTCCGGCGTATTACGTTCGAATATATCATGCTGCGAGATGTGAATGACTCAGATGATGATGCAGTGCGACTAACGAAATTACTGCGTGGCATCTACTCTAAAATAAACATCATTCCTTTCAACGAATGGGAGGGAAGCGGCTTCGAGTGTTCAACGGAAGCACAGATCGGTTCTTTCGCCCGTATTTTGGAGAATGCCGGATATGAAGCACCAGTACGTCGTCCACGCGGACGCGACATTATGGCTGCTTGTGGACAGCTTAGATCTGCGAGCATCAGGGCGCGGACATGACGGTGGCTTTGAATGTTTCAAAGTTGAGTTTAAAACCTAGTTTTCAAACGACTTGATAATGCCATCACACATTTTTTTGGCATCGCCAAGGAGCATCATGGTGTTGTCGTAAAAAAATAGCTCGTTATCTATGCCAGCGTAACCGCTACCAAGCGTGCGCTTGATAAACATCACCGTACCTGAACTTTCAACATCAAAAATCGGCATCCCGTAAATGGGGGAGGTTGGGTCTTTTTTCGCAGCAGGGTTGACGATGTCGTTGGCACCGATCACGAAAGCCACGTCAGTTTGGCTGAAATCACGATTGATTTCGTCCAACTCCAGCACGTCTTCATAAGGCACGTTCGCTTCAGCCAAAAGCACGTTCATGTGTCCGGGCATACGTCCGGCAACAGGGTGAATGGCATAGCGTACTTTCACGCCTTCTTCTTTCAAAATATCCGCCATTTCCCTTAGAGCGTGCTGTGCTTGCGCGACAGCCATGCCATAGCCGGGAACGATAATTACGCTGGAAGCATTCTTGAGGATAAAAGCAGCATCTTCTGCGGAACCAATCTTGGCTGGCTTGTTGCTGTGATTCGCCATATCATCCGCTGCAACTTCTCCGCCGAAACCACCGAGGATAACATTGAAGAAAGAGCGGTTCATTCCCTTGCACATGATGTAGCTCAAAATTGCGCCCGAAGCACCCACCAGAGCACCAACGATAATTAGCAGATTATTCTGTAGAGTGAAACCTAGAGCCGCCGCTGCCCATCCAGAGTAACTGTTGAGCATGGAAACAATCACGGGCATATCGGCTCCACCAATCGGAATGATAATAAGTACGCCGAGAGCAAGTGACAGCACCACAATCAACCAGAACACAAAGGCCGATTCTGTTAGACATAGTACCATTACTAGCAGAGCTAGAATTGCACCCAAAGCTGCATTAAGCAGATGCTGTTTTTTAAAGATAATGGGTGCACCAGTTATGATGCCCTGAAGTTTGCCGAAGGCGATGATTGAGCCAGTGAACGTCACCGCTCCAATCGCCACGCCAAGACTCATCTCGATTAGGCTGCCAACGCAAATATTGTCTGTGCTGCCGATACCGTAAATTTCTGGATTGTGGAACACTGCGCCTGCAATAAAAACTGCTGCCAAGCCTATCAGACTATGAAACGCTGCGACTAGTTGCGGAAGAGCAGTCATTTCAATCTTTAAGGCAATCACAGTACCGATAGAACCACCGATAAAGATGCCTAGAACGATTAGCCCGTAGGAATTAACGTCTTTCAACATCAGCGTGGTCAGAATTGCAAGTGCCATTCCACCAATGCCAAAGCGCAAACCGTTTTGAGCGGTCTGAGGACCGGATAATCCACGCAGTGCCATGATGCAACAAACAGCGGATACTAGATAGGAGAATAAAGAGACTGTAATAGGCATAATTTTTCTTCCTTATATCAAAGCATTATACTTTTATCATCATGTCAGTGAAAAAGGCACTTTGCGCGACCAGACCCTGCCCTCCAGCGGGGTGACAGTGACTTTTTTTAATTTATTCAAAGCCATTGTCATTTCTTTTTCTTAGAAAACATTTGTAGCATCCGACGCGTCACTATGAAGCCGCCAAAGATGTTGACAGAAGCGAGGATGACGGCGAGAAAACCAATCCATTTAGAAAAAGTAAACGCTTCAGACCCCGCTGCGATCAATGCTCCCACAATAATCACGGAAGAAATAGCGTTGGTGATTGACATTAGAGGTGAATGCAGTGCCGGTGTTACCCGCCAGACAACATAGTAACCTACGAAGCAGGCTAGAACGAAAACCGTCAGACCCATTATAAAGAAAGGTGCGCCTCCCGCCATATCTGACGATATTGATTGGCTAATTTGTAGGGCAAGGCTAGAGGCCTGATTAGAAAGAACCTCAGCAGACGATGCAACATTAGCAGCCTGTTCTATGAGTTTTTGAGTATCTGGCATGGATAAAACTCCTTTTTATATAAAATTCGGGTGAACAACGCTGCCATCGCGGGTAAGCATACTCGCCTTGACGATCTCGTCTTCCCAGTTGATTTTCAGCTCCTTGGTATCCTTGTCGATCAGAGGTGTAAGGAAACTCAGAAGATTGCGAGAATAAAGAACCGAGGAACTCACCGCAATCCTGCTTGGCATATTCAGGTGCCCAACAATTTTAATACCATTTACATTCACGACTTCCCCAAGCTTGGACAATGTACAGTTGCCACCCTGTTCAACTGCCATATCAATGATTACAGACCCAGTCTTCATAGATTTCACCATATCGTCAGTGATTAGCACTGGTGCTTTCTTGCCGGGGATTAGAGCAGTTGTGATGACAATATCTTGTTTTTTGATTGTTTCAGCGACAAGAGCTGTTTGTTTTTCCTTATAGCCATTACTCATTTCTTTGGCATAGCCATCGGATGTTTCAGCCGTCTTTGTCTCTTCGCTTTCCACCATTACAAACGTGGCACCAAGACTTTGAACCTGTTCACCCACCGCTGGACGCACATCCGTTGCCGAAACTTGTGCACCGAGACGTCTTGCTGTGGCAATTGCCTGTAGTCCCGCCACGCCGACTCCCATAACAAAAACTTTTGCTGCTGGCACTGTACCTGCTGCGGTCATCATCAGTGGAATACTGCGACCAAACTCAACAGATGCTTCCAGCACAGCGCGGTATCCAGCCAGATTAGCTTGACTAGATAACACGTCCATCGTCTGAGCGCGTGTAATTCGTGGAATAAGTTCCATCGCCATCGCGGTGACCCCCTGCTTGGCATAAGCCTTGACCAAGTCTTTTTCTTGATAGGGGGACAGGATACCGATCATCAGCGCACCCTTTTTCATTTTTCCAAGTTCGTTTGCGGAAGGATGGCGGACACGCAATACAATATCTGCGTCTTTGTAAGCTTCGTCTTCTGAAACAATCTGCGCTCCTGCAGCATGATACATATCGTCTGTCATTGAAGCAGTTGCACCAGCTCCAGTCACAACGAATACTTCCGCTCCAAGAGACTCTAGTTTCCTGACGGTTTCTGGTGAAGCGGCAACTCGTTTCTCTGCTGCCAACATATCCTTGGCAATTGCGATTTTCATGTCTTGCCCTCCATTAAAGATTATGACGGGGAGAATGCCTCATTTATAAGGGATTTACAACACCGATGATGTTTAAACATTAAATTTTTGAAGGACTTTTTTCTGTTGTTTTCCAAATTCTACGGCATCAAATCCTTCAATCATCTCGTTGAACAACTTATACCAGTTTACTTCTGCTCTTAAATGCAGAAAAACTGAACCAAGACCCAGTGCCGCCCTGTCCATAAAAACAAACTCGCGCGGTAACTTCACACCGCCGATCTTACGTAATTTCTTATGAACCTCGTGCGCGATTTCATGTCCATAAATTCCATTGGTGACGATGCCAATCGCCCGTACCTTATTATCTAAGATCGGCCCGTACAGAAATTTTGCCCACATATTCAGGACATTAATAGTTCTCTTATCGAGATTTTTGAAACCCCAGCTCTCATAAGCCTCAACCGCCATGTTGTTGTCACTTTTTTGCAGAGCACGGTACAATGTGATGATGCCTTGAACGAACTCCGGCTGAAAAATACGAACGCAACCGAAATCCAGCAGATTGATGGAATCATCTTTCCGTACTGTATAGTTTCCAAAATGTGGGTCACCGTGAACCACGCCATAATGATATAGAGGCACATACCATGCTCTGAACAAATTAAGCGCGAGGCGGTTACGTTGGGTCTGCCGAACAGAAGTGAATTTCAGTATCCCATCACCTTCCAGCCATTCCGCTGTTAATAGACGACCTGTAGAAAGCTCCGGCACTGATTTTGGTATATGCACGGCCTTTTCGTCCTTTAGCATAAAATCGTAAAGAGCGGAGTGACGAGCTTCGAGGCAGTAATCAAGTTCCTCATACAGACGAGCTGTTATTTCCTTCTGAATCTCTGAAGTGACGATGGAATGATCGTATTTTTCAAAAAATCCGAGAAGCATTTTTAACTGTTTTAGATCAGCCTCGACTGTAGAGATCATTTCTGGATATTGCAACTTACAGGCGACTTTAATGCCATCAAGTGTCACAGCTCTATGCACCTGACCGAGGGATGCCGCCGCTGCCGCTTTTCTGTCGAAGGAACGGAACTTCTTTTCCCATTGAGACCCAAGCTCTGCAATCATCCGTCGTCGCACAAACGGCCAACCCATCGACGGTGCCTGCGATTGCAGCTTCTGCATCTCCATCGCATACTCCTTCGGAAGAGCCTCCGGAATGGTGGCGAGAAGCTGAGCGACCTTGAGCAGAGGACCTTTAAGCTTACCTATAGATTCCATCAGATGCTTTGCGTGCGCTGGCTTGTTAATATCGAGACTTAGATATTTCTGTCCTGCGAGTCTTGCCGCAAGACCTGTCATGGTTGAAGACACTTCCGCATAACGTTTCACTCGATGTCCAAGTGAGCTTTGCTCTGTTTTGTCAGCACTTTTTTGGGATTTTTTTTTCATGTGGAAGAGCTATAATAGACAAGAAGGCTTTGTAAAACAAGAATCACCAGCGACTACATGGCACCGATAATGACAGCCGTTGGTGTGCCCGTCGGGAATGTAGGCACTATTGGCCAGCTAGATATGAGCCCCACCCCAGGTGCCAACAAATCCGCTAGATCAAGAACGGCATTTGCTAGCATGGTGGCATCTGCCACATTCGTCAGCTCCGAGGCAAAATCCAATCCGTATGGCGGCGAGAGCCAAGGACCACTGATAAAATCCTTCAGATTTACGTAAGGTGTCCCTACTTCGATGCCGTGCCCTTCAACTGAGACAACAGTGAGCGGCACTGGAAGATTATCATTCCAGAGGTCTTCGATAAGATGACAATCCGTAGTCCAGATTGGAGCAATTCCCATGATAACGTCTTGAATCTGCAACAAAATCCCATCAATTATAGCAGCCTCAGCGACTGGCATGGGAGGCATTAAGGCAGGAAGGGGTGGTTTAACAATGGCCAAGATTACAGCAAGGGGTACAGGGATACCAGGGGGACCTAGTAGTAGAAAATTGAGATCAACCACTTCAAGGACGAGTAAATTAGTAAGAAGATCTCCGGCGGGGAGTACAACGGGTATAATCGCAGGAGGGATAAGGGAGGTTAATACGTCCGTGAATATGGGGAGACCCAAGTAAAATACGAAGTTTTCAAGATTTTGAATCAAAATTGGTGTCAGATTCGTATCCAGATATATCGCTAACAAACTGTATACAC
This sequence comes from Alphaproteobacteria bacterium, assembly GCA_023136145.1. GTDB lineage: Bacteria > Pseudomonadota > Alphaproteobacteria > Micavibrionales > UBA2020 > PALSA-926. The sequence continues at coordinate 359 of JAGLRU010000222.1, read as the reverse complement.
CCCAGTCAGGATACACTACTCCGAACGGATAAGGATTGTCAATATCCGGCCATGTTGGTTCAAACGCCCTGTCAACCCCTGAATCTGCTAATATTGGCGGAGTCGGAGTGAGATCAGAGAAGATTTGCCCAAGACGAGCAGTCAGTCTCATAGATTGATCGAAACAAGTCAGCCCGCTTGTCGGATCGCTATGCTTAAGAATCTGCCGTTCATAAGCCTTGTCTCTGGTTCGCATGGCATCAGAATGTCGTACTTGTATATCCATGATTTGCTGATTACAACCAGGTGACAATTGCGCCTGCGCCGCTGTAACCGAAAGTCCCAGAAAAGTGAGAATCAGCAGGGCGGGGAAAAATGTT
>JAGLRU010000221.1 GCA_023136145.1 Alphaproteobacteria bacterium | reverse complement strand
CGTGCTCAACGCAAAGCTTGTTGATAACGGGCAGCATCCCCGGCATCCCTGCATCAACAGGGCTAACCTGCGAATTGGGCGCGGCACCGAAAGCAGAAGATGCCCCGGAAAATAGCTTTGACTTTGTGAGAACCTGAGCATGAATTTCTAGCCCGATAACCATTTCCCACTCGCCATTTTCACCTTTTAAAAGTGCATGTGCCATTTGTTTTTTCCTTTATATCGACTGCGGCAATGCCGTGAAATCTGCCGCTTTTTCAAGGGCAGAAGCAGCTCTAAAAATGGTTTCCTCATCAAACGGTCTCCCGAGAAGTTGCAAGCCCAGAGGCAAACCATCGGAATCCAAACCTGCCGGAAGCGACATCCCAGGCATCCCCGCCATTGAAGCCGGAACCGTGAAAATGTCATTCAAGTACATCGTGACAGGGTCCTGCATATTGTCACCAATGGCGAAAGCAGCAGTTGGAGCCGTAGGAGTTAACAACACATCACATTTCCTATAAGCTTCGGTGAAATCTTTCCAGATCAGCTTTCGCACGCTACGAGCCTTGTTGTAGTAAGCATCGTAATATCCGGCGGACAAAACATAAGTTCCAATAAGAATGCGGCGCTGAACCTCACTTCCGAATCCTTCAGCGCGAGTCTTTTCATACATATCAATAAGATTTTCACCCTCGACACGCTCCCCGAACCGCACACCGTCATAACGCGCCAAATTGGAAGAGCATTCCGCCGGAGCAATAACGTAATAGGTTTGGAGGGCATATTTCGTGTGAGGTAACGAAACATCGACAATCTCCGCGCCAGCATCCTTAAGCATCTGCGCGCCCTTCTCCCACAATTGCAAGATTTCAGGGCTTGTTCCATCAACTCTGTACTCTTTCGGCACACCAACCTTCAATCCCTTTACGCTTTGTCCGAGGGCTTTAGAGTAATCCGGCACAGGACAGTTTACGGACGTGGAATCCTTCGGATCGTATCCGGCCATGGATTGCAACAGTAGCGCACAATCTTCTGTTGTGCGTGCGAAAG
>JAGLRU010000220.1 GCA_023136145.1 Alphaproteobacteria bacterium | reverse complement strand
TACTCTAACCCAGAATAACCAAAGCTATATATGGAATAAGGTTAAAGAATATAAATAATATTTTGAACAATCCGATAAACGAATAAATAGCGGTGTTAAAAGTTGTTCGTGAGATAGGGAACCACTTACTGTGTATGCTATAGACAAAATCTGCTGCGTACATAAGCATTATAGATGAAATAATAAGCATCGCTCCATTAATAATTGAGCACCATTTAAAAAACTCAGTTACTGTTTGAATATCCATTCTTTTTCTCCTTTTCCTGTTGTCATTCCTAGCCTTTTAGCACTTTTGTGCTTTATTTGCTAGTCTTGACCCAACTAAAAATAGGGGCTGTTCTAGTTAACTGATTAAAGGTTACCTCTAAAAACCTTCTTTTGTGTCACTGGTTCCTTAGATACGGTGCGGGTTTTTGTTGTAGTGCACGCCATGTGCCTAGGAATCCGGCAATAAGGGTGATTGTCAGACACAGAAGGGTGACTCCTAGAAGTGCAGTCCAGTCAAATCTCCATTCCATATCCATGACAAACTTCAGCGTTCCGTAAGCAGCGACGGTGCCGAGAATAGCTGCAATAACGACTGTTAAAACTCCGAGAATGGCGTATTCCAGCAAAAATGTCGTCAATATGCGTATACGGGTAGCTCCCAAAACTTTTAGAATGATGGCATCATATAGATGTCGTTTCCGCGCTGAAGCAATACCGCCTGCCAGCACCAAAATTCCCGCTAGTAGAGTTACGCCGGCACTAATACCGACTGCTTGTCCTACGGCGCGAACGATTGTTTGAGCCGCTTCCAAAGCATCCCGGACTCGCACACATGTGACGTTCTGGAATCGGTTGGCAATAACGTTCTGCATATCTTCTTCGCGATCCGGGGAGATGATAACAGTAGCCAGAGAATTGGAGGGGATTTTTTCTAGCAGCCCCGGCGCGAATGTGATGGCGAAATTCATGGTAAAACTTGCCCAGTCGATCTCGCGCACGTTGGCGACTTTTGCTGTGATGTTTGTG
>JAGLRU010000022.1 GCA_023136145.1 Alphaproteobacteria bacterium | reverse complement strand
AGGTTGCTTGTGAAGATGAAGGTCACGCTTGTTTGTATTAATAGAAAGTTTAAAGCTGTTAGACTACCTGCGAAGATTAGAGAAATATTTGAAGGGATTTGAGGGAGATAGCGATATGGATCCATCAACAGTTATTCAGTCAGCGGCACTTGCAGGTTCGCATGCGGCACATGATTTGTCGGCGTGGAGCTTGTTTTTGCAAGCCGATGTAATAGTCAAGATCGTCTTGCTGGTTCTTGTGTCGGCATCGGTCTGGAGCTGGGCGATTATTATAGACAAGTGGATGACCTTAAAAAGTCTTGATATCAGAGCCAACAAGTTTGAAACCGCTTTCTGGTCGGGGGAGGCGTTGGAAAAGATTTACAAGCGCATCCAGAATAAGGCTATTGATCCGATGGCGCGTACATTCTGTTCGGGGATGAATGAATGGAACCTAACGATAGAAGGATCAGCAAATGTTGACGGCGATCTGCGTGCTGGACTTCAGCAAAGGATCGACCGCGCTATGGCGACATCCATCAACCGCGAAATCAGCATTCTCGAAAGATATATGACGTTTCTTGGAACGGTGGGATCGACCGCGCCTTTTATCGGATTGTTCGGAACTGTATGGGGAATCATGAACAGCTTTTCCGCCATTGCCAGTGCGCAGAACACTAGCCTTGCTGTTGTAGCTCCCGGTATTGCGGAGGCTTTGTTTGCCACTGCGCTTGGCCTTGTTGCTGCTATTCCGGCTGTTGTGGCATACAACAAGTTTTCCACTGATCTGGGGCGGTACGGTGACAGGCTGGAAGCATTTTCGGCGGAGTTCGGTTCGATTTTGAGCCGTCATCTCGAACAGCAGGGGAGGGCTGATGGGAGCTAGACTTGTAAAACGCTCGCGCGGACGCAGACGATCTCATACGGTGATGTCGGAAATTAACGTCACGCCGCTGGTTGACGTGATGCTTGTGCTATTGATTGTGTTTATGGTGACGGCACCGCTGATGACAGCAGGGGTATCGGTGAATCTGCCGAAGACGGCTTCCAAAACGCTGAGTCAGCAGGATAATGCGCCGCTTGAAGTTACGGTCGATAAGAAGGGCAATGTTTTCATGGGTAAAACGGCGGTTAAAATGGATCGCCTGAAGGAGATATTATCCACGATTTCTCAGGAGAATCCGGATCGGCGTGTTTATATCAGGGCTGATCGTAGTCTCCCCTATGGTAATGTGATGGCTGTTATGGCGGTTGTCAGTTCCTCAGGATTTACAAGGATTACTCTTGTTTCGGATAGTAGTGCGGCGAAAAAGTAATAGGGTTTAAGACAGGGCTAATGAAGGGATGCGAATTGGATCGATCATTTCATCTACTATTTTTCACGGAGTGGCTGTTTTTTTCGCCATCGCCGGCATGCCGTTTTTGGCGCAGCCCGAGTTAAATATTCCTCCGCCCATCGTTGTAGATTTCGTTGAAATTTCGGAAGTAACAGAGACGGATAAAGTCTCGCTGAAGCCTGCTTCCAAAAAACCTGTTCCTTCGAAGCCGAAAAAGGTTGAACCCAAAAAGAAGAAAAAACCGGCACCTGCCGCTAAAAACACGTCGAGCGAAGCGGTCATACCAATACCCAAAGAGAGACCGAAGCTGAAAGAAAAGAAAGAGCCGAAGAAAGAAGTGAAAACCGAAACGGTGGATCCGAACGCGCCCCCTGATAAAAACACGAAAATTAAAAAGGAAAAAGAGAAGGAGAAGAAGAAGAAGGTCAAAAAGAAGCCTTCAAGAGATTTTTCCTCTGTATTGAAAAATCTGGCTGATTCCAAAGATAAGCCTGCCTCTAAAGCTGTCGAGGAATCCTCTGCTGCTAATCAGGGTCAGAATGCTCCTCTGGGAGAGAAGATGACAATGAGCGAGGAAGATGCGTTGAGAGCGCAATTGGAGAAATGTTGGAACGTGCCCTTCGGTGCCAAGGATGCTGAAAACATGTCGGTAGAAATTTTTATGGTTATCAATCGAAATCGTACTCTCCGTGAGGCGCGTATCGTAAATATGCCGCGTTATCATTCGGATAGTTTTTTCAGGGCGGCGGCGGATAGTGCGCTTCGTGCAGTGAATAGTTCTTTATGCTCGCCTTTTGACGTGCCTCCTGATAAATATGATGTCTGGAAGACAGTCACCGTTACGTTCAACCCAAAGGACATGTTCTGATGAAGAAAATGAGAATTCGCAATATCCTGTCATCACTTTTTTCTGTGGTTATTTTAGTGTGCGTTTGGTCTGTACCTGCTTTGGCGGAACTCAAGATCGATGTTACGCGTGGGCAGGTCAATCCGATGCCTATCGCTATACCTGATTTTTACAGTGATATAGCTGTGGATCAGGAATTGGGACGCAATATGGTGGAAGTAATCAATGATGACTTAAAACGTTCCGGCCTTTTTCGTCCGCTAAATCCCAGATCGTTTATTCAAGATGCGCGTGCGGCTCAGGCTAACCCGAATTTCAAGGAATGGCGTGCTATCAATGCGCAGGCACTGGTTACCGGCATTTTGAGTAGGACGGGTGATGGTCGTACTCGTGTTGAATTCAGGTTGTGGGATGTTTCAGCCGAACATCAACAGGT
>JAGLRU010000219.1 GCA_023136145.1 Alphaproteobacteria bacterium | reverse complement strand
ATCCCTAATCATTCTGCCCTTCCTGATGAATAAGCCGTTCCAGATTCTGGCGATCTTCATCATTATAACCGATCTGATGCTTTCCGGTATCAGATGGCGGAACTTTACTCCTTTCCTCGTACAGAAAATAAAACACCACAACAACACCAACAATAAGAACGATGGCGAGAGATTTCAATTTTCCGCTGGATTTCTTACCCGACATAAAAGCCTCATTTTTTCTTTCACGGGAGTAACGGCATAGCTTCCTCTGGTGTCAGGAAGGTTTCTGAAGGCATTTCCGGCTCTTCGTTCCACATCTCTTCTTCCCTTTCTTCATTTCTTCTCTCTGTTTTCAATTCTTCATCATCTTGATCGCTTTTCTTGCCAATCTTGTTGAGATCAATCTTGTTGATCTTGATCGCAATTCCGTCACCGCGATCCTCAATCATCTTATTCAGTTCGAAAATTTCATTCGACCAATTAAGCGTGCTCTGCAAGATGTATCCGCCGAGAGAATCCTTTACCCAGACTGGAAACTTCTTCTGGTCGATGTTCAAGAAGGAAAACAACGCATAAACCGCGAAAACCAGTAAAAACCCGCGCATAAACCCAAACGTAGCACCGAGCAGCCGATCAAAAACACTGACCCCAGCGTCAGCGACCCAGTGAGTAATTAAACGCCCAATAAGAATCATGATTATTAAGATCAGCAGAAAAGTGCCTCCATAAGAAATCACATTTGCCATCACTTCTGGAGTCAAAAAATTGAGAATCTTTTCGGCTTTTTCGTTGCTGCCCTCCTGTGGAACTCCAAGCCATTTTCCAATTCCAGGAATCAGCATATGCCCACCACTATAGGAAACGAACAAAGCCAAACCCAATCCCGCAAGAGTAAAAAACTCCTTAATTATGCCCCGAAAATAAGAAATCAGGGTTGAGACAAGAATAATCATGCCGATAGTCAGATCAAAAGCAATAGGTGTCATGGTCGAGTATCCTCCGTGAAAAGTGAAAGCATATCTTTGAGATGTTGAATCTGCGTTAAGCGCAGACCTTCTTTTTTATCTTTTGTTTTGGGATGAGCCGGAATCATCGCATGTTTAAACCCAAGTTTCGATGTCTCTTTCAAACGTGTATCAAGCTGACCGACGTTGCGAATCTCGCCGGAAAGGCCAATCTCGCCGAAAATAACCATATCAGATGGAACCGGAACACCAGACAGAGAACTTGCCAACGCAGCAGCCACAGCCAAATCTGCCGCCGGTTCAGTGATGCGTAACCCCCCCGCGACGTTCAGGTATACATCATTGGAGCCAATTTGTACATCACATCGAGCTTCCAGAACAGCAAGCACCATCGCCAGCCGTGCGGAATCCCAGCCAATCACCGCACGGCGCGGCATCCCTAAAGAGGACGGTGCCACCAAAGCCTGAATCTCTACCAGAACAGGGCGAGTTCCTTCCATTCCAGCGAAAACGGCACTTCCCGAAACCTCATGCTGACGTTGCGACAAGAAAAGCTCCGACGGATTTTTGACTTCCTGCAACCCCGTTTCACCCATTTCAAAAACACCGATCTCGTCGGTTGGACCAAAGCGGTTCTTAACGGTACGCAAAATACGGAAGGTATGCCCGCGATCACCCTCGAAATAAAGAACGGTATCAACCATGTGCTCCAACACACGAGGCCCCGCTATCTGACCATCCTTAGTAACATGCCCAACTATCAAAAGACATGTTCCCCTGCGCTTGGCAGCACGGATTAATTCCTGCGCTGAGGCACGCACCTGAGCAACCGTGCCCGGTGCTGAATCCAGATTATCTATATACATCGTTTGAATAGAATCGATCACAGCCACATCAAATTTCTCTTTTTCAAGAGTAGAAATAATGTCACGAACACATGTAGCGGAAGCAAGGCTAACCATAGCTTCGGCAAAGCCAAGACGACGAGCACGCATCCTCATTTGATCCACGGACTCTTCGCCGGAAATATATGCACATTTCGCCTCCCCTGAAAGTCGGGCGACAGCTTGCAAAAGAATGGTCGATTTCCCGATACCCGGATCACCGCCAATCAGAATGGCAGAACCTTCTACAAGACCGCCGCCAGTAACGCGATCAAATTCCTCAATTCCAGTCTTGCGACGTGGCTGAACGGCGGAAGTACCAGACATCTGCGCGAATTCAATCACCCTGCCTCTGACTCTTCCGAGACCTTGCGGCGGACGTTCAGCTGGTGTTTCCTCGACAATAGTATTCCATTCGCCGCAACCCTCACATTTTCCCGCCCATTTGTTATGAGAGGAACCGCAAGACTGACAGACAAATAGAGTTGCTGAACGTGCCATAAAAAGCCTCTGTTTTTCTTCTTCATCTTTAGCATAGGCCAAGACAAAAACCAAAACTTTCCATTTGCCGGAAATATCTTCAAGCAAAGGAATAGCTACATCTGCTGGAGAGATTGCAGAACCTACGACTCGGCAACTACGGCACCCACGCTTCACGCAAAAATCTAGAAGCGTATCTGCGCATCTTATGACTTATATAACGGCAGGACTACCTACCGGATGCCAGCGCAAGGCGGGCATGACGGTTGAAAAGTGATCAATTTCTAAAGTTACTATAACATCTCAAAAACAAAAGACGAAAAGTCCAAGACCTTCCGCCCTTTTTATACTT
>JAGLRU010000218.1 GCA_023136145.1 Alphaproteobacteria bacterium | reverse complement strand
CGGTCTGATGGAGAGTTAACTCTTTTTCAGCTTCTTGGTGATTTCCTCAACCAGCTTTGTCGCAACTTCTTGCTTGCTCATCTTAGGCCAGAGAGTTTCTTTTTCGGCGCGGATCAGGCAGACAGTGTTGAAATCTCCACCAAAAGTGCCTGTTTCAATACTGACATCATTGGCGAGAATCCAGTCGCATTTCTTTTCCATCAGCTTTTTTCTGGCAGCTGCTTTTAGATTTTCTGTTTCCGCCGCAAAGCCTATCACCAGTTCAGGACGACGTTTCCCTGAGGTCGTGGCGATGGTTTTTAAAATATCCTTATTTTCAACCAAAGTAATTTGCGGCTTTCCTCCGGTCTTTTTGATTTTATCTTCAGCCACTTTTTCAGGCCGCCAGTCAGCAACGGCAGCAGCGCAGACAACAATATCAGCAGGCAGCGCGGACATAGTCGCATCCAGCATTTCCTCCGCCGACATCACACGAACAACACGAACGCCGGAAGGGGGAATTTCATGACATGGTCCCGTAACAAGAGTCGTTTCCGCCCCCGCCATCGCCAAAGCCTCGGCAATCGCATAACCTTGCTTACCGGAAGAAAAATTACCAATAAACCGCACCGGATCAATAGCCTCATAAGTGGGGCCACTGGTAACAACAGCACGTTTACCACTAAGTGCTTTCTGAAATTGGACTCTGGATTCAAGGGCGTTGACGATGTCCGAAACTTCCATCATTCGCCCAGTTCCCACTTCTCCGCAAGCCATGTCCCCAGTGACTGGTATCAAAAAACTAACACCGCGTTGTTGCAGGATATTCACGTTAGACTGAGTGGCCGGATTAAGCCACATCGCAGAATTCATGGCAGGTGCAACGATCACCGACTTATCAGCAGCCACCAGAATGCTAGAGGCGAAGTCATCGCAAATGCCATGAGCAAACTTAGCGAGAATATTTGCGCTCGCCGGAGCGACAAGGATCATGTCTGCCTCCCGCGACAAACGGATATGCCCTATCTTTATCTTATCCGTAAGCGACCACATATCCGTATAGACATTATTTCGGGATAAACTTGCCATAAGCAAAGGCGTGACAAACTGCTGCGCGGATTTCGTCATTACGCATTTGACCTCCGCACCTTTTTCCTGCAAACGCCGAATAAGATCCGCGCATTTATACGCGGAGATGCTGCCAGTAATAATCAAAAGAATGTTTTTATCTTTTAGTTGGGACATCATTTGAACTCCTCTCTCATCAAAAGAATATATTTATCACGGACTTTCGCCTCATTATTTTTTTGAGCACTAAAGCCTTCTTTTCTGATCGCACGCTTATAAAACCCCATTGCACGCATATAAATTTCCCTTTTCGTCACATTTAAACCCATCCCAATCATGAAATTTGGACAATCACTCATACTACTTTCCCATATACACTTTGCAAGGATATTTCCTGCCTTATTCAACCAAAAAGACGAAGCTTCTATCCTGTCAGCAACTTTTAGCGTCCAAATGTTGGATTGCACAGGGTCTTTCGAAACACCGTCTCCAATGGCATACATTTTACTCAATGTCATTTGCGCAGACAGCAAATCGAGATTCGCTGCTTTTTTCATCCAAACCAAAGCATGTACAGAATCTTTAGGAACCCCCTCACCTTTTTTAAGCATTCGAGCAAGATCGAACATAGCAAC
>JAGLRU010000217.1 GCA_023136145.1 Alphaproteobacteria bacterium | reverse complement strand
TATCCCCTGAAGAAGCTTGGCAGGCTGCTTGTGTTGATGAAATTTTCCAGATAGAAACATGGGGAGATGATGTGGATGCTCGCAAAAGGCTCGATGCAATTCGGTCAGAACTGGATTTAATTAACCGATTCAGAAATTTGGTTAAAGCATAATTTTTATGGGGCAGGATATATCATCTTGTCAAAGTGCGACATATATACGCGTACATCAAAGAATAAGTTAGATCATTTACATATAGCTATTGCAACTAATCATTTTGTCAATTTAAGAAACAATTATTTGGTTTTTAAATAATCGTTTAACTTTTTTATTGAATTATAGAGATTAGACCACCAGACTGATCGTTGGTCAGTATCCTTACGATTGGATATGACTTTGGTGAAAGGCGGGGGGAAGTAGGAGATACTTGCTAAAACATTGTAACAATAACTTTTGGGGAGATTAACTATATGAAAAAAATTCATCGGCAAAAGGGCTTTACGCTCGTGGAGCTGGCGATTGTTCTTACAATCATTGGGCTCTTAATTGGTGGTATTCTGAAGGGGCAGCAACTGATGCAGAATGCCCGTGTAACCGCAACCATCGCGCAGATACAAGCGATTGAGTCAGCCACTACGACTTTTAGGGATACCTATAACGCAGTTCCGGGGGATATTTTTGCTCCTAACACAAGGCTTGCAGGCTTTCAAAACACCACGATTATGCCTTCTCTTGGCGACGGTATCGTTGGTCCGAATAACTGGACTATGCTGGCAACGCAGGGAACCTCTCCTGCCAATCCGGCGGTTGTTCAAACTGATGAGACGACGTTGTTCTGGGGAGAGCTTTCTGCGGCTGGTTTGCTTTCCGGCATTGCTTATACTGGTACGGCAGCTCCAACATTGGCGTTCGGTGCTACGCATCCGGTTGCAAGAGTAGGCGGTGGTTGGGTCGTTGGTAATGCGGATGGTAATACCGGTCAGGCGTTATCGGCAGCTGTTGCTCAAGGTCCATCCCGTACATATATCACGGGGATGGTTCTGGCGTTGATACCTTCTCCGACAGCTGCGATTACGACTACGGCAGGCACTAACATACTTACGCCTACCCTAGCTGCGCAAATGGACAGAAAAATGGATGATGGGAATGCTTTGAGCGGATTTGTTCAGGGTGGAGGGCTTAATACAGACGCAACGGCCGGCTGTCTTAACGGTGCTGCTGCTCCTCATTCTTATAACGAAAATTTAACGTCAAAAGACTGTGCTATGTTCTTCCGTATTCAAGGCTGATTTCAAAGCCTGTTGACTTCAGGAAAGGCTCGGGGGTTTATCTCTCGGGTCTTTTCTTTTCTATGTGTGTTGTGATTATTTATCGTTATTTTACTTATAGTACAAGCGTGGATATTCTTTTATAATGTCCGTGTAGATGTCTGCAAGCGTATGGACATCTTTAACCAAAACACGCTCATCGATTTTGTGGAAAGTTTTGCCAACAAGACCGAACTCTATTACCGAACAGTAGTTCTTGATAAATCGTGCATCGGAAGTGCCGCCCGTAGTGCTGAGTTTAGGCGTTAGATCTGTGATTTTTTGAATAATTTTCTGAATCATCTCCGAATATATGTCAGGTGGGGTATAAGAACTTTCTCCACTATTAGAAACATTCATTTGGTATGGGATGCGAAGCGCGTCTAGTGTGCTGCGCAGTTTTTCCTCAAGTGCTGTGCTGGTATAATGGTCATTGAAGCGTACATTGAAGGTGGCGTGAGCCGCTGCCGGAATGACATTAGTTGTAGTATTTCCGATGTTGATATTGACGATTTCAAGGTTTGAGGGATCGAAGATCTCAGTCCCTTGATCCAACTCCAGATCATCTAGCGTTTTTAGGAGAGTTAGCAATTTAGGAATCGGATTGTCAGCTAATTTCGGATATGCAACGTGTCCCTGTACGCCTTCAACGGTGATTTCTCCGGTAAAGGAGCCACGCCGTCCGATTCTTATTGTATCGCCTAAGGTTTCGCGGGAAGTTGGTTCTCCCACGATGCAGAAATCTATTTTTTCCCCGTGCTTGTCCATCCACTCCAGTACTTTTTTCGTTCCATTGATGGCTGGGCCTTCTTCGTCGCCAGTGATAAGGAGGCTGATGGAGCCGGGGTAGTTTTTTCCTTGTTTCTCGATAAAATTTAGTGTCGCTGCGACAAAAGCGGCGACACCACCCTTCATGTCGCATGTTCCGCGTCCCCATATATATCCATCTTTGATTTCGCCGCCGAATGGGTCGCACGTCCAGCCGTTAGGGTCTCCAACAGGTACCACGTCGGTATGTCCGGCAAAGCAAAGATTTGGTGCGTTCGTGCCCCATCTGGCATAAAGATTTTCTACATCCGGCGTATCTTTGTTGGAAAATTTTAGACGGTGGCACTCAAAGCCATGCTTCGTTAGTAATTTTTCAAGAAGGCTAATTGCGCCACCTTCGTCTGGTGTGACGCTTTTGCAGCGGATAAGTTCCTGTAAAAGGATGATAGGATCTATCATAATCTGAGCAACTCGTTGATGGAGGTTTTGGCGCGTGTTTTCTCGTCAACACGTTTGACGATAACGGCGCAGGCAAGTCCGGGACCTAGTGTTCCGTCTGGTAGGTTCTTTCCGGGCAGGCAGCCGGGAATGACTACGGAATAAGCTGGTACGCGGCCTGTGAATATTTCCCCACTGTTACGGTCGATTATTTTCGTGGACATACCTAGAAAGACTCCCATTGACAGAACAGAGCCTGTTTCAACGATTACGCCTTCTGCCACTTCCGAACGTGCGCCTATAAAGCAGTTGTCCTCGATGATAACGGGGTTGGCTTGTAAAGGTTCCAGCACGCCACCTATCCCAACGCCACCGGAGATATGGCAGTTTTTTCCGATCTGCGCGCACGAGCCGACGGTTACCCAAGTGTCAATCATTGTGCCTTGGTCTATGTAGGAGCCGACGTTGATAAAGGAGGGCATTAAAACGACTTGCGGTGCGATATAGGCGGAGGCGCGTACAACGCAGCCCGGGACGGCGCGGAATCCGGCTTCCCCGAAATCTTTAGCTGTCATGTCCGTAAAGCGCGGTTGTATTTTGTCATACCAGAAGCTACCGCCCACTCCGCCGGAGATTAGCGAATTGTCATTCATACTGAAGGACAGTAGGACAGCTTTTTTCAGCCATTGCCGCACTTGCCAGACTCCGTCTTCTTTTTCGGAGACTCGTAGTTTGCCCTGTTCTAGCAGAGTCAGGGCTTCTTTAACCGTTTTTTTTCCGAGAATTTTCATTTTATCGGAGAGTTGTTCGCGCTGATCCCAGATGGTATTAATGTCGGATTCAAGTTCTTCATATTCGGACATAATTTATGTTTCCTTGTGATTGTTTATTTCAGGATACTCAACACGCATAAAGCAAAGTCCAGCGGCGGGAGCCATAG
>JAGLRU010000216.1 GCA_023136145.1 Alphaproteobacteria bacterium | reverse complement strand
GTTTGATAAGTCATAGAAAGACTATATCATGTTTGATTCTTAATACGAAGTACTATATTACATGACGGAGTTGTTTTGAATGGAAAGTCTGGAACTTACCTTTTCGTTCCTTTTCCTTTCTTCCGACTAACAACTTCCGCACCAAAAATCTTCTTCCACAGACCATCCACTTTCTGGATGGTTTTTTCGTCCATTTCGAGAGGGCGGCCCCACTGGCGTGTGGTTTCGCTGTTGATTTTGTTTGTTGCGTCGATACCGAGTTTACCGCCCAGTCCGCTAACCGGCGAGGCGAAATCAAGATAATCTATCGGCGTGTTTTCAAGAACCACCAGATCGCGTGAAGCATCCATACGGGTGGAGACCGCCCATATCACCTCCGTCCAGTTGCGCACGTCAATATCTTCGTCCACCACGATAATCATTTTGGTATAGCTAAACTGGTACAGATACGACCAGAACGCCAGCATAATGCGCCGTGCGTGTCCCGCATATCTCTTGCGGATGGAAATAACCGCAATACGGTAGGAGCAGGCTTCCGGCGGCAGCCAGCAATCAACAATTTCCGGAAATTGCTGCTGGAGCAGAGGTAGGAAAACATCGTTCAGTGCTGTTGCCATTGTTGAAGCTTCGTCCGGTGGTCGTCCAAGATAGGTGGACAGGTACACTGGATTTTTTCGCATGGTAATCGCCGTCACTTTGAAAACCGGAAACGGCGCGACGCTGTTGAAATAGCCGGTATGATCCCCGTAAGGACCTTCCATCGCCGTCTCTGTGGCGGAAACAACACCCTCCAGCACAATTTCCGCATTGGCAGGCGCGAGCATTGGTACGGTCTTGCAAGTCGCGAGCTGGAGCTTTTCTTTTCGGAGCAGACCGGAAAAATGAAGCTCGGAAATGGTGTCCGGCAACGGCATAACACCGGAAAGCAGCGTGGCAGGATCAGCCCCTATGGCGACCGACATCGGCATATCTTTGCCTAGTTTTTTCCATTGCTGAAAATGTCGCGCTCCTCCTCGATGCTCCATCCATCGCGCAATAAGTTTGTTGCGTCCTATCACCTGCATACGATAAATGCCAACGTTGTAATCTGCCGTATCTTCGCTGTCCGGTGGGCGCGTCATCACAAGATTAAACGTGATAAGCGGGGCAGGCTCACCCGGCCAAAAAGATTGGATAGGCAGTGTCGCCAGATTAATGTTTTTTTCGCGCTTCACGATTTCTTGCACAGGTGCTGCCGTTCGGATAATTTCCGGCTTCATCGCCATCACAGCTTTTATATCGCCATACTTGCCTAGTGTGTCGATAAGATTTTCTGGAAGGTGTGGCTGCTTCATCTGCGCCAGCCAGCGACCGAACTCTTGAAATCCATCAACAGGGCATCCAAGACCTAGTGCTACCCGTTCCACCGTGCCGAACAGATTGCACACCACAGGGATGGGACTGATTTTTCCATTTGGCAGAACGGGTTTTTCAAACAGCAGTACAGACCAGCGTTCCGATAAAACACGTCTATGAATCTCCGTCATTTCCAGAACGGTGCTTACCGGTTGTTTAATACGGATAAGCTGACCGTTGTCTTCCAGCTTCTTTAAAAAATCCTGCAAACTCTTGTTATTTGTCTTTTTCATGACATTTGATAGCCCTTGACCTGTACTCAGTTCCGGCATACGTTTTGACGATATAGTTGTACTTTATAATTGATGGAAATGTCCATGTTGAGCTTACGCTTTTTGGAGCATCTGGCAAGATTCACGTTTCGCGCTATAGCTGATCGGCATCCGGAAATTTTTGATCGTCTGGGAACGCATACCAAATGTCGCTATCTGATTGATGTTACGGATACGCCATTTGTCCTGCTTTTGCTGCCGAAAAAGAGGGATGTGCGCGTTTATTTCAGGAAGGATGCGCCGAAAAAGGTAGGTGCGATCATTCGCAGCCCTCTTATCAGATTGTTTGAACTGGCTCAGGGCGGGAGCGATGGCGATGCTCTTTTCTTTAGTCGGGAAATAACGATAGAAGGAGACACGGAAGCGGTGGTGGCTCTTAGGAATGCTCTGGATGATGCTGATATTGACATTATTCACGATACTATTCGGGCAATGGGTGCAGGCGGGTATCCTCTTCGGCTGGGGTACAAAATTTTCAACAAGCTGCATCATAAACTCAGCCCCGTAATTGCTGGATTGCTCAAAACGTGAAAAGCAGAGTTTCTATCAAAAAGAAACTTCCCGAACTGGTATGTCCTGCCGGAACGCCCGGTGCGCTTCGTGTAGCTGTTGATGCCGGAGCCGACGTTGTATATTGCGGGTTTCGTGATGAAACCAATGCGCGAAATTTCCCCGGCTTAAATTTCAACCACAATGAAATGGCTACTGGAATCGAATATGCTCATGCGCGTGATGCGAAAATTTACGTTACAATTAACACCTTTCCGCAACCGGGGAATATGCCACTTTGGAAGAAGGCTGTAGATGATGTTGTGGTCTTTGGTGCTGATGCTGTTATTATAGCTGATATGGGTCTCGCTGCTTACGCGGCTGATAAATATCCTGAATTAAGGCTGCATTTATCGGTTCAGGCTTCCGCTTCAAACGAGGATGCAATCCGGTATTATTGCGATTCTTTTAACGTGAAACGTGTCGTTCTGCCTCGTGTGCTGACTGTGCCTGAGATCACCGCGCTCAATCAGGTTATTCCCTGCGAAACAGAGATATTCGCTTTTGGGGGGCTTT
>JAGLRU010000215.1 GCA_023136145.1 Alphaproteobacteria bacterium | reverse complement strand
AGCTATACCAAAATGATTATCGTGGTGGACGAGGATATCGACGTGCGCAACTGGACGGATGTGATCTGGGCGGTTTCCACCCGAATGGATGCCTCGCGTGATCTAGTGGTTCTTGAAAACACGCCGATAGATTATCTTGATTTCGCCTCACCGGTCAGCGGACTGGGCGGCAAGCTCGGCATTGACGCAACAAACAAAATCAACGGCGAAACAACGCGCCAATGGGGCCGCCCTCTCAAAATGGACGAAAAAACCATCAAAAAGGTGGATGGTTTGTGGAAGGAGATTTTCAATGAGGATGAATAGAATTGATGGAATATAAGTGACGTTTTAACTATTTCAATATGATATAATGGCGATCACCCAGCTAAATATAAAGTGCTCACAGCCATAGTAATAAGGAGGATTAATAATCATATGTCCGAAGATGTTAAATTTACATTTAATTTTCCTGATATGTCTGGGAATCAAGTAGAGATACCGCTTAACCCCGGAAACATTATTTTTGTTCTTGGAGCCAATGGCACTGGAAAGTCAGGATTAATGCACGAAACATACAAACAGAATCTCGGCAAATCAAAGCGTATAACCGCCCACAGACAAACATGGTTTACTTCCAATGCCCCTGATTTTACACCAGCCAATAAAATTCAGGTTGAGAATAACATGAATTCTACAGATAAACAAAGCACAGCCAGGTATTCAGATAGCTTCCATACACAAAGATTACAAATTACCATCTTTAATCTTATCAATTCACAAAACAAACGCAACAGTAAAATCGCAAAGGCTGTCGATGAAGATAATATAGAACTGGCAAAGAAATTCCGTAAAAAAGAAGCACCTTTAACAACGCTAAACCGCCTTCTTAAACTTGCAAAACTTCCTTTAGAAATTATCATCAAAGATGATGAACAATTGTTTGCAAAAAAAAATGGTTGCGCCCCATACAGCATCGCAGAGTTATCGGATGGAGAAAGAAACGCCATTCTTATTGCTACTGATATATTAACAGCTAAAGAAAATACGCTATTTCTTATCGACGAACCAGAACGGCATCTTCATAGATCAATTATCTCTCCGCTTCTGACTTCTCTTTTTAATAAACGCCCTGATTGCGCTTTTATCATTGCTACTCACGACACTGGATTGCCGTTAGATCGTACTGACGCAAATACTTTGCTTATCCGTGAATGCAAATGGGGTGCTAAACACATTGAAGGATGGGATACAGACCTTATCGAATCTACTGACAGTATTGATTATCAAATCAAGAAAGATATACTTGGTGCAAGGCGCACGCTTCTGTTTGTAGAAGGCGACTCCAACAGCTTGGATCAGCGTATTTACAATATTTTGTTTCCAGAGGTTACCGTCATTCCTCAAGAAAGTTGTCTGAATGTAGAAAAAGCGGTCTCTGGCATAGCTTCCACAGATTCTTTACACTGGATTAAAGCTATTGGTCTGATAGACGCGGATGACCGTATAGAATGCAAAATAAAGCAATTAAAAAAATCCAATATATTCACTGTTTCAGGCTATTCGGTCGAAGCTATCTATTATAACCTCCGGATAATTGAACTTGTCGCAATCAGAAGTGCTGCTTTAACAAGTGATGATGTAAGTAAGTTTATGGAAAAAGCCCATAAAGCTATTATTGAAAATCTAAAAACACATAAAAAGCGACTATGTGCCAGAGTATGCGAAAGAAAAATCAAGTCCAAAATCAATGCACCTGACTGGAAAACAATACAGGAAGATAACCTCTTTGAAATAACTATTAATCTAAAAGAAGAATGCGATGAAGAATTAAAAAAATTCGACACATTAATAAAAACAAACGATATAGATGGTTTAATTAAGCGTTATCCAATTCGGGAAACTGGGGTGCTAAATGAAGTGGCTAACGCCCTC
>JAGLRU010000214.1 GCA_023136145.1 Alphaproteobacteria bacterium | reverse complement strand
TGGTGGGTGTGCAGAAGGTGATGAAGGATTTCCATCCGCATCTGGTTTTGTCTGGTATCAATCACGGTCAGAACACGGCGGACGATGTAACGTATTCCGGTACTATAGCTGGTGCTTTCGAGGCGACGTTGATGTGTATTCCAGCAATTGCTCTCAGTCAGGATATGGGGGAGGGGAATGGCTCTAAAGCGGACTGGAGCGTTGCGTGTGAGTATCTGCCAAAAATTCTTAATGCGTTTGAAGGCATGGAGTGGGAAGATAACGTTCTGATGAGTGTGAACTTTCCGGCTAAAAAGCCTGATGTCATTCCGGAGATTCGCATTAAGCCACAGGGGCATTACACCATGGAAGATCAGGAGATGATAAATTGCATTGATCCGCGCGGTTATCCGTATTTTTGGGTAGGTGCTCCGCCGAAGCGGGACGAGCTGGATCAGACGATTGATGTTGGTTCGTTAAAGGCTGGTCATGTGACGATTACGCCATTGGCTCTGAATATGACGCATCGTCCAACTTTGCGGCAACTGGAGGACATATTTAAGTGACTAACATGGCGCGAAAAATTCGTCTGATTCTGAAGCTCCGTAAGTCCATCACGGATACGTCCGTTCTGTCCGCGATTGAAAGGGTTCCGCGTGAGGCATTCGTTCCGCAGACGTTTCACGATCAGGCTTATGAGGATACTGCGCTGCCTATCGGGTGCGGACAGACTATCAGTCAGCCGTTGGTGGTAGCGAGTATGACGCAGGAACTGCGTGTCAATGACCGTCATAAGGTTCTGGAGATTGGCACTGGGTCGGGCTATCAGACGGCTATCCTTGCGAAATTATGCCGCCGCGTGTATAGCATTGAGCGTCATCGCCCGCTGCTGGAAATAGCAGAAAAGCGTCTGAGCAATTTAGGGATACGTAATATCACCTGCAAGGCGGCGGATGGAATGAAAGGCTGGATAGAGCAAGCACCGTTTGACCGTATCATCGTGACCGCCGCAGCAGGGGAAATGCCTCCGCAGGTACTGCTGGATCAGATGTCCGTTGATGGCATCATGATTATTCCTATGGGGCGGGACAAGTCGAGTCAGTTTATCGTTCGCATCACGAGGACGAAGGATGGTTATCGTACTGAACAGCTTATGCCAGTTCGTTTCGTACCATTGTTGCCGGATATTGCTCGGATTGGATCAATTCCTGTGCGGGAGGAAACGGAGGATCCTTTTGTTTTCCAGTCGCCCTTTGCCTTTCAGAGCTGAGCCGAAATGAACAGAAAGCATTTTCTTCTATCGTTGGTATTGATTACGAGTCTTGGAATGGTCAGTTGTGGCTCATCGGGCAGGTCGCCTGCGCCGGTGCTGAATCTTGGTGTGCGTTCCGATTCAACAACGGGTTCCATTAGGGTTACGGCTGGGGATACGCTTTGGAGAATCTCCAAACGCTATCGGCTTTCTTTACGGGATATTATTGACTTGAACGGTATTAAGCCACCTTATGCTCTGGCTTTGGGGCAAAGGTTGAGGTTGCCGCCTCCGGTTGATTATCGTGTTAGAAGTGGGGACACTCTCACTGGAATTGCAAATATGTTCGGGGTTGGAGTTTCCAAGTTGGTGAAGGTGAATGGACTTCACGCGCCTTATAAAATTGGTCTAGGACAAAAGTTGAGCATTCCTTCATCTGTGGTGCGCAAACATAAGAAAGTTGTTTTGAAGAAAATTACTCCGCAGAAAAAGGTTTTGCAAAAAGATGCTTCTCGGAAAATTGCTTCGTTGAAATCTCCTCCTCGCGTCTCTCCTCTCGCCCGTAAAGAAATGAGAAAAGTGAAGCGTGTAACAACGCTATCGACTCCAACGCGAAAGGATTTTGTCTGGCCTGTTCGTGGCAGTGTTGTCTCGGCTTACGGTCCCAAGAAGGGGGGACTTTACAACGATGGAATCAATATAGCGGCTCCGAGAGGAACGCCTGTGTCGGCATCGTCATCTGGCGTAGTGGCTTATGTCGGGAATGATTTGAAAAACTACGGTAATCTGGTGTTGATACGTCACGACGGTGGAATTATGACGGCTTATGCGCATTTGGCTTCTGTCAGAATCAAAAAAGGAATGACAGTTCGGAAGGGGCAAACGATAGGCTCCGTTGGCGCGACAGGTGCCGTCTCTGCATCACAAATTCACTTTGAGATTAGAAAAGGATCAGGAACTCGCGATCCTATGCAATATCTGGGTTAGGATGTCATTGTTCTACATCAGCCTCAGATACATTGCTAGTTTTTATATCTGAATTGATTTTCAATGCGGCTCGTGCAGCCAGCA
>JAGLRU010000213.1 GCA_023136145.1 Alphaproteobacteria bacterium | reverse complement strand
GGGATTATACGGCTTACAAGCAAAAGCCGGAAAACGCACTTGTCCCGTTGGAAGTGATCTTTCGCTTCGGAGTGCCGGAGGGAAGTACCCTTCTCAAGCGTACTGGTGATGCTGAATATTGTCGCGCTCTTGGTCTCGACTCCTCCCCGAAGACGGGAGATAAATTTGAAGTACCAGTGATCGAATATTCCACCAAGCTTGAAAATACGGATAGCTATCTTTCCTACGACAAAGCGAAGGACATAGCCGGTCTTTCAGCGGAAGAGTTTGATGATTTAACAACCTTGACACGCCTTTTGGCACTGCGACTTAAAGACTGTTTTGCTGGAATAGATGTTGACCTGTGGGACGGCAAATTCGAGTTTGCATTCTGTGATAAAGATCAAACAGGAAAGCGTAGTTTTATGCTCGTCGATTCCATAGGGCCGGACGAACTAAGGTTGATATCCGATGGCGTGCATCTATCAAAGGAGATACTTCGCAGCAATTACTACCAAACGGTTTGGCATGATGGGATTGAAAAAGCGAAGGAGCTTGCAATGGAACGCGGAGAAAAAGACTGGAAAAGTATCTGTACTGACGAACTACATCTGACTCCGGCTTTACTTCCTACCGGCTTCCGGGAACAGACAGAGATGATCTATAAGGGTCTTGCAAAGGCTTTGTCGTACAAATATTGTGATTACGTTATTTTCCCGGAGGCGTGGGATCTCCGGGATGTTGTTAAAAGCTTTAAATCCGACACACCAGAAAAACAGGAGGTCGCATGACACAAATTGTAAAAACAATTCTGCTTATAGGCTCCGGAGGACGCGAACACGCACTTTCTTGGAAAATGGCGCAATCGGATTCCGTAGAGCGCATTGATGTAATTCCGGGAAATGAAGCTATTGCTTGCGTTGACAAGGTTAGTTGTTTTCCCGGCGATTTTATGGATGTTTCTTTTATTGTTGAAACTGCTAAGAAATTAAAGCCGGATCTAGTTGTGGTAGGGCCTGAACAACCACTTTCGGTGGGCATTGCGGACGCTCTTGAACAAGCTGGTTTTGCTGTTCTTGGACCTGATAAAAATGCAGCGAGACTTGAAAATTCAAAAATTTTTGCAAAAGAATTTATGTTGAAATTTGGCATCTCAACAGCTGATTTTAAAGTTTACGATACCTACGATGATGCCGTTACCGCTATTAAAAATCGTGATGTAGAAAAGGAAGGTGTAGTGATTAAAGCCGATGGTCTTGCTTCCGGCAAGGGCGTGGTTGTTACACATGATCCCGACGAAGCTCTTAAAGCTATATATGATTTTATGGTAAACCCTGAATGTATTGTAAAATGCGATAGGCTTCTAATGGAAGATATTGTCAAAGGAAAGGAAGTTTC
>JAGLRU010000212.1 GCA_023136145.1 Alphaproteobacteria bacterium | reverse complement strand
AAGCGTTTAAAATGCGCCTGACAGCCGAAACTTTAAACCAATAAACAAAGGAATTTAATATGACCGAAACATCTGAAAACAACACTAAAGCAAAGATGGAAAGTTTAAACCAGCACATAGAAAAAGCTGAAAAAGATTTACCGAAACTAACAGCTTTTTTTACAAAAGAAACAGATGGTAACATGTTTACAGCAATATGCACTACAATGATGTTTTCCGTAGGCATATCAAAACGACTGGAAATGCCTGAGGATGTTTTTAATGCTTTAATACGCTTATTTTTAAAACAAACAGCGGTTTTTTCTTATTCAGACGAAGAGGAAAAAGAGCTTAGAGATCAGGCGGAAGTTGACATGCTGGAAATTTTAGGCAGCAAACTACATCCGGATTTTGATAAACTAACTGAACTAGCTTTCCAGAAACTATTAAAACAAAAAGCAAAAGCCTTGCACGCAAAAGCGTCTAAAAAAGAAGAAGTACCGGAAGCAAAACAACCTGAAAAAACCGTTATTTTACAGGAAAATGAAACTTTTGAGGAGCTGGCAGCGCACGCCTACCATACGTATATACAGGAAAGACGAAGCCGGGCAGAAGATTTTGGAAAAGAATTTCCAGCTTGGTCTAATCTATCAGAACCAAGAAAAGCGGCGTGGATAGAGGCAGTAAAATCTATCCGTATCCGGCAAGCTGTCGAAAAAGTGATGGAAAGAGCCGGTGTTAAAACCCAGCAGCAAGAACACGATGGAAGTGGGCAAGGGAGCAACCCCGCCGATTAAACCCCTCTCTTGCTTGACCGGACGGCGCAGGAATCCCCCCCTATTACCGCCTGCGCCGTCAAGTGAGGCAAGACAACAACTATAAAGGTAAAAAACGATGTATCTTCTGTTATTTATTAATATGGCAACCGCTTTTTTATCGCTGTATGGTATAACTCGCCTGCAACATTATGCTATGTGCCAAGCCGACCTGTTTAACAGGACTTCTTTATTTGATCTAATTGATCTAATCCGTCTTATGATATTTGAATTTACTTTTGTGATAGGTCTTCTTTTTTCTATAATAAATCTCACCTTCCTATTCTTTTTTCTTCTCCCTGCGCTCTACACTTCCTAACAAAATACAACAACCACAAAGGTAAAAACAATGAACAGATATCGCGCTCATGTCACTGTTACAACAACATGGATGGATTCAGAAGAAGTTTCCTTTGAAATCGAGGCTGAAAACGAAGAAGAAGCCTTAAAAACAATGGAAGAATCTTACAGCGGACATTGCAACGCTAATAGCATCCTTGCAGATCAAGACAGCCAATATATCGAAAATTCTAATCTTGAGTTGATCGAAGGAGATAACACAGACTTGCCAACTCTCCGCTGTGAGAAAACCATTGATATGTTTGGAACAACCACATGAGCAAATATCCCCGCATAAAAAACGATGCTTATTTTTCCGAGACGTGGACAATCACGGAACTTATGGACGCATGGTATATTCCACAAACAATCTGGGAATGTGCGGCAGGCAATCTCAACATGGCAAACGAGCTTCGGGAGCAGGGGCGCAAAGTGTACGCATCCGATATCAAGACCTATTCCAAAAAATTGGATGGAAAGCACGACTTTCTAAAAATGAAAAAGCTGCCGGTAAAAGGAATTACCGGAATAGTTACCAATCCTCCATACGCCAAAGGACAGCCGGAACTCTTTATCCGGAAAGCTTTATGGTTTATGGAGAATCACGGCATTAAAATAATCGCCATGCTTTTGAAAACCGAATACAGTCATAATTCAAAGAACCGGCGGGATCTGTTTGATAAAGATTTTGCCTGTAAATTTGAACTTACACGCCGGATACGATGGATTCCGAACACAAAAACCACGCCGCGTGAACTGCATTCATGGTTTATCTGGCATAAAGACCATGCACAACAACCTGTTTACAAACTACAAAAAGTTTCGCAATGATGCGAGATGCCGCCGGAATAGTAATTTGCACTTTTCAGCTGTTCCGGCGAATAACCCCAAAGAAGGAGATACACCATGCCAACAACTTATGATCCGAAAATAATCTTTGCACCGTCAAAGCACGATTCCCCGCGCATAATAGAGGTTAAAAAAGCAGCGCAGGCACTGGCAGAAACTATTCAGGCGCAAAGCAGGGAATGTTCGGAGCAGAACTTCGCACTCAATTTCCTAGATATGGCAGTCTTCTGGACACAAGCTGCCATAATTCGCGAGAACCAACCGGCACAAAAAACCGGCAGCAAAAAGAACCCTGCCAAGTAAAATAGAGTTATGGGAGGTCGTTGTCTTACGCGATAGACAGTTTTGGTAAACAGGCGGCAGGTGAAAATCCTGCACATCCCACCACTATAATAAGGAAAAAATGATGCAAATCAAAGATATAGAAGCTGTAGTAAAATTACTCAATGAACTTAAAAAAGTTCACAGCTTATTAACGAAACTTCAGCAAAACAATACACATTTTTGTGAATTAAAAGTTACTGCTTTCAGCGGAGAGTTTTTAGGTTGTTTTTTTAAAACCAAAGAACAAACTATTTATATTCTTGAACAAGATATCAAAGAAATAAAAGAAGCTCTCGCTAATTTTGAAATTAATTTTAAGAACTAACCGCGCAGCCAACGGCGGAATCAGTTGGCAAATAAAGGAGAACTATGATGGAAGAAGATACAATACCTAAAATGAATAGAGAATTTGAAGTGCATATTTTAAACGATGAAGGTATCGCAAAAGCACGAACGATTGCTTTATGTTTTGATGGTGTTTTAAACAGACTTAAAGACCTTTGCCCCGAAAAAACAAGAGAGTTTGCAATAGTAAAAACAAAACTTGAAGAAGCCTGTTTCTTTGCGAAAAAAGCTATGGCTTGCGATGTAGCAAATCAGAAAGACTAATTCTCCTCATGGTGAGGGAGAGCCGCCGGAGAGGTTGTTAGTTAACTCTTCGGCGGTATCAAACAAAGGAGAGTTAAGATATGGAAATGATACTGATATTCTTCGGGATCCCTTTAGTCTTTTTTGGATTGACTATCATTGCGACAAGCGGGAAGGATAATATATTTTTTATTAGTTTTATGTTAGTTCCTCTTTTTCTGTTGTTGATTCATTTGCTTAAACTGATAGGAATGTTTTCATGACCGCTTATCCAAAATTCGTGAAAGGACAGTTTAAAAAATGACAACACACCAAGATTTGATAAGCGGACTGAATTATTTGAATAACGGTATTTGGGTTCCTGCGGATATACGTCCTAACAAGACAACAATCGCATCGGCAAAAAGATTTGCTGCTTTGTTACCTTTAAATAAATGTCCTATTACTTTGCTCGAACTTAAAGGGGATCACGGACTGATTTTGAAATGGGAAAACAAAGCTCAAAAAGTTTTTCTTACTATTAATGCAAAATATCTTCATTTATCAGATAAGATAGCAACAGAATACCCTGTTTTTATTGACAATGTAGCGTTTAACCTAGCGACGGAAGAAATTCCATCTGAGATATTAAGACATATTCCTGATATTAAAAGGACAGTTTAAAAAATGAGAGAAGAATTAAAAGAATTGGTTTCAGATGAAGAGGTTGAAAAATATTTCCGAAATACTAATTTTGGAGAAAATCCTAATTTTAGAAAAATAATTGCAGACACACTTTTAAAATATGCGGGCGAATTTTCTACAGGAAATACATCAACAGTCAAATGCCGCGCATTGGGTTTATTGGGTAGAAAGCTTGCTAACGGAAGAATTAATCTAACTAAAAAAGGACGAAAATATTTATACTACGCTTACTCAAATACTCCGGTAGAACGAGCAACAATTTTAAATGCCTTATACGCTGCTGATTCTCAAATACCTTATGAAGGACATTTAAACAGTATGGCACATCAAGCGGTAAACGAAGCATTGAGGGTAATGAAATGAGAAATATGTCATTTTCCATGACCACAGAGCAATACAGAGACGGTTCAAAAACCGTAACAAGACGCTTCGGCTGGTGGAACTTAAAAATAGGAGAGCAGATTCGCGGCGTTGAAAAAGCTATGG
>JAGLRU010000211.1 GCA_023136145.1 Alphaproteobacteria bacterium | reverse complement strand
AGACCGGCGGCAGTCGGATCCGTCGCATGTATCAGCCCGCCTGTACCGTGGACAGCTTTTAAAACATCGTGAATTGTTGATTTCCCCGTTGCTTTATCGCCTGTCATCCATGCCATTGGCCGCCATTGCAGCGCACCGCCTAACATTGATGCACCAATCCAGCCGAGCAGTAGATATGCGTCAAGTTCCTTGCGCCGCCAGTTCCAGCAGTTAAATAATTTAAGTAATTTCTCTGCCGGAAGCCCTGTAGAAGATGCCGGAGCAGGGCGCGGCACAACAGGCGCACTTGGATAAAGATGCTTTTCGATCTGGCATGGTTTTAAAGATTTATCATCGTAATAAATAATATCACCGCAATGAAGAACAAGCTTTCCATCTTCTTCCCATGCACCGGGACCGCGCACACGCTCAAAGATGTTAATAATCCCGCACTTTGCCGCCGCCGACATCAACGCCAATGCTGCAACTTCCGGTTTCCAGCCTGTAGTCCGCCCATCCTCATTGATTCGCGGCCATGTTTCCTGCAGATAGCCTGTGTTCAGACTAAAAAGAGCCTGAAGATTTAAACGCGAATGATCCCGCGCCGCCAAATGCCGAAGCTGCCTGCAAGAATCAATGTAATAAAAAATATCATCATGGAGTCCAAGTGCTGTAACCGGACAATCTTCCGCCAAAGCATGATAACTTTTTATCACCTGCTTTACTTTGTCTTTTTTCTTTTTCACAGGTACGGCCGTAACTACCTTGGCACTGTCAACAGCCGTCCGGATTTTTTGTTTGTTTTCTTTTTTTACCGTCATAACTACCCCGTTTAAATTTCCTGAAGCTGATCGTTAAAGTCACTTCCGACTGGAGACCTTGCCACAGATACCACTCGCCCCTCATTCATAAACCGCGTTATTGCAGCGTTAACAGCCTTGCCGGATTGCGCATTTTCCCCGTCATTATCCACAGCAAGCGTCACCTGACTTATTGTTTTCGGCAAATCCAGATTAGCGATATTATTAACAGCCACAGCAGCAATAACCCGCTTTTCCGGACAGCATACAGCAAGAGACAACGCCGTTTCTATCCCTTCGGCTATAATAATATGATCTCCCTCAGGAGCTTTCTGAAGACTTTTTCCGGACGCGCCGCGGTTAAGCGGAATAATACCGCTCACAAAACCGCCAAGAACTTTTTTGGATGTAACCAGATCAGCTTTTTTCCACTTCCCGTCCGGCTGATCCGACAGCCATGTACGATGTGTTGCAATCTGCTTTCCTTTTCCGTCAATAACGGCAGCAAGCATGGTCGGCAAATCTGTTTTCTTTTCCGCGCAATATGTCATTGCATAACGCAGCGCACGCGGCAGTTTCGGCAATGTACGAATATCAATTTCCCTGCCAAGCAGATACAAATGCACAGGAGTTTTTAAAATATCCGACTCGGCTTCAAGCCACATTTTTCTGGCAACAGTGCGTTTTTTTTTCGCTTCTTCAGCCGCGTCTTTTGACTTTTTATCCGCCTCGACCTTAACTTCCCGCCGCCGTTGCTCCAGCCGTGAATGGTCAAGAGTATCAATCCCAAGCCATGACTTTGACCATGAAAGAGCGTCTTTTTTACTTCCACGAAACAATACCGCCGCTACCAGATCAAGAGCGTCCCCTTTTTCTCCGCTTGAAAAGTCACTCCACACACCCAGCCGGCTGCCTTTAATTCTCACAGCCATAGACTTGCCTTTTTCACCGGCACAGGAGCCGACCCGCCATTCAACACCTTCACGCACACCGCCGGGAAGCAGCTCATGACAAAGCATCTCTATTCTGGATGCTAGCATTTGCGCTATCTCGGAGGCTGATATTGAACGGCTCATCCGGTCTTGCCGCTTTCCGGTAAATTGTAAAAATCATTCGGCTGGATATAACCTTTTGACCAAGCGCATATTTTTTCAATCCCGCCGCGTCTTGGCTGCATACCTTTTTCTACCCAAAGACGCAGCGTTTCCTTGTTCATATTTAATTCAAGTGCGGCTTTCGAGATATTAATTCCTCGGATTTTATAGATGTACTCTTTTAGCTTTATACACATAACTTTTTCCATTCTGATAATCCGCCGTTTGTCAAGGATGCCGAAACATTCAAAAAAAAACAAGACAATTTAATTTTGCTTTTTTCTTGACCGGATTCCAATTTTATGTTGCCATGTGATCTGAAAGGAGCCGCAGCATGGCAGTTTATAAAATACGCTACTTTACCGCACGTCAAGGACGCAACGGAAAGCAACGGTTTTACTGGCAGCCGTCAACAGCCCTGCAAGCGGCAGGCTGGAAGGTGCAGCGTCTTTCCGATAACCGGCAGGAAGCAGCGCAGGAAGCTGAAAACCTCAATAAAAATCTGGATAATCACCGTCGGAGCGTCGCACCTGAGCAAATAAAACAAGACAGCGTGCAGGCTTTAATTCTGCTTTATAAAAAATCTTTCCGGTTTACAGACAAAACAAAAAAAACACAGTCCTCTTACAATTATGCTTTCCGTATAATTCTTGCATGGGCTGCTGATCTACCCGTAACAGCCATTACACCGCGTAAGGTTCAGGCGTTATATCAATCAATCAACGCGCACCATCCGGCAAAGGCAGCCGCAGTAATACGCACACTTAGGCTGTTACTGGAGTTCGCAAGGCGCGAAGATATCATAGTTACCAATCCTGCCAGCCGCCCGGGGATAAAAAACACAGCGAAAAAAGGCGTGATCTGGTCAACAGAAGCTGTGAACGCTTTTGTAAGACAAGCCGACGCAATGGGATATCATTCAATCGGCACGGCAGTATTCCTTAATCAATGGCTTGGTCAACGGAAAGGCGATATCATCAGCCTGTCTGCAACGGCATATAAAAACGGCAAACTGTATAAAAAACAGAGCAAAACAGGAGCGGAAGTTATTCTTCCTATCGATCAGGTGCCGGAGCTGAAGCACCGCATGGATGCACAAATCAGACATAACAGACAATCCGTGATTCCATCCACTGTCCTGATCGCAGGCGCAAACGGACAGCCCTATTCCGATAGATGGTTTACGCAGATTTTTACAAATATCCGTGATGCTGCCGCAGATAAGCATCCGGAATTAAAGATAGACAAACTGGTTTTTAAAGACCTCCGTCATACGGCTGTCACACGGCTGGCAGAAGCCGGCTGTTCTACCCCGATGATCGCCTCGATCACCGGACATTCTTTCCGGACATGCGAAGAAATCGTTGACCGGTATAATATTAGAACTATCAAGATGGCTGAAGAAGCGTTTAAAATGCGCCTGACAGC
>JAGLRU010000210.1 GCA_023136145.1 Alphaproteobacteria bacterium | reverse complement strand
CATTTCGGCACGCTGCCTAGCCTGATCACAACCCATTTCAGTAACGAAGGTAGCTTTCTTACCATCCTGATTAGCGGGCTTACCCATCATTTTCGGATCGCCTTCAATATCCAGCAGATCGTCCGTCACCTGAAAGGCAAGACCAAGATCGTGCGCATAGTTCCTAAGCGCATGTCTGTGCGCCGGATTCGCCTTACCAAGAATCGCACCAGATTCGCAGCAAAACGCAATTAACTTACCAGTTTTAAGACGTTGCAAACGGCTAATGGTGCCAACGTCGAATTTCTGTTTTTCCCCGATAATGTCGAGCATCTGCCCGCATACCATTCCGTGCATCCCAACCGCACCGGCGAAGTTTGAGACAAGCTCAATCCTCACGCGAGGGTCTTCGTGCGTTTCCGGGTCAGCAAGAATCTCGAAAGCCAGCGACTGCAAAGCATCCCCGGCAAGAATAGCGGTTACTTCATCATAAGCCTTGTGAAGAGATGGCTTGCCGCGACGCGTATCCGAGTTGTCCATAGCTGGCAGATCGTCGTGCACCAGAGAATAGCTATGAATAAATTCCGCTGCCGCCGCCACACGCCTCGCCCGACCCGCCTCAACGCCAAAAATACGCGCACATTCCATCGCCATAAATGGCCGCAAACGCTTGCCTCCGTTTAGAACGGCATACCGCATCCCATCGAACAACGGTGCTTCAGTAAGTTCTGATATAGGAAGGAGGTTAGATATCGTTCGATTGATGCTCTCACGACATGCCTCCATCGCCTGCTGGAGCTTGGGGGAGGCCTCGCGTGGAGATGGAGCCATAATGAACAACCATTTTAATTAAAACATTTACTGTCCTTCTTTATACCCTAAATCATAGAAAAAAGTCACTTTTTTTAGTGTCCACTACTACAGGGAGTGTTGATACCCCGCACCTTACAAACAAAAAGTATTCAATGATTATTCTAAATCTTAAGTTCTAATGTGCGCTGACTTAGTAGATACCATAAAACGCACTGTGCGTAAATTACGTATTAAATGGAGCCTCTTTCGCATAATTTTTTCAGAAAGATGTAAACAACGCTAACAAAAATCACTTACGCGCCATCATATATTTTATAAATATACTTATGACACACTGAAATACTTTAACCAAAAAATAATTGTTCCCAGCCTGTTCTTTTCTCTTGCAAGACAGAACAAATCATGTACATTGAGATTAATAAGTTCTGAGATTGATCATTAGCATCCAATATGAGACAAGAAAGGAAAATCAAAATGTCCGTTACGCAACTCCGTCCCGAAGGGAAAAACGAAATGAACGCGGCTGAAAAACAAAAAGCACTCGACGCAGCTCTGAGCCAAATCGAGAAAGCCTTCGGCAAAGGCTCCATCATGCAGCTCGGCAGCAATGCCTGTCAGGAAGTGGAGGCCGTTTCGACGGGTTCCATCGGTCTAGATATCGCCCTCGGTATCGGCGGTTTGCCACGCGGACGGATCGTCGAGATTTACGGGCCGGAAAGCTCCGGAAAAACCACCCTCGCCTTGCATGTGATCGCGGAAGCGCAAAAACAGGGCGGCCTCTGCGCCATAATTGATGCGGAACACGCACTTGACACCTCCTACGCTGGAAAGCTTGGCTGCGACATTAGCAACCTGCTGGTTTCTCAACCCGATGCCGGCGAACAAGCACTTGAAATCGCCGATACACTCGTCCGTTCCGGCTCTCTGGACGTACTTGTGATAGACTCCGTCGCTGCCCTTGTCCCACGCGCCGAGCTGGAAGGCGATATGGGCGACAGCCACATGGGTCTGCAAGCCCGTTTAATGAGTCAGGCTTTGCGCAAACTCACCTCCTCCATCTCCAAATCCAAAACCATCGTGATTTTTATCAACCAGATCCGCATGAAAATTGGTGTAATGTTCGGCAGTCCAGAAACGACCACGGGTGGCAACGCACTCAAATTCTACGCCTCGGTGCGACTTGACATTCGCCGCATTGGCGCACTGAAAGACAAAGATGCCATCGTTGGCAACCAAACCAAGGTAAAAGTTGTCAAAAACAAGCTGGCTCCACCCTTTCGCATCGTCGAATTCGACATTATGTACGGCGAAGGCATTTCCAAAAACGGCGAAATTATCGATATGGGAGTTGATGCCAATATCATCGAGAAATCAGGCTCATGGTTCTCCTATAACGGCGAGCGCATCGGTCAGGGTCGCGAGAATGTCCGCAAATACCTAAAAAATAACCCGAAGATCGCCTCCGATATTGAAAACAAAATCCGCGAAAATGCCATGGCAGTCACCAACTCCACGCTAACCAAACCAAACAAAGCAAATAACAACAAAACGTCGGCACCATCTTCCGCAAAATCAAAAAAAGAAGGGTCATAATCAGGAATCAACTGAACAAGCCCTATTTTTGATGTCGTTCTTTCTTGTCGAAGATAGTCCCTTCTAGTGCGGCACCATCAAATTTTGCGTTAGTGAGAATGGCACCCGTGAAGTTCGCTTTGCGAAGATCACAATTGGTAAAATCTGCCTGAGTCAGGTCAGCACCCATAAATTTTCCCTCCATAATGCGTGCACCGGAAAACACGACCTGACGCAGAGAAGCTTTCTCAAAATTACAAGGAATATTAAATTCAACACCATTAGGCTTTTTAAATATCAGTGGATTAAGATTAGCCTTCGACAAGTTAGCGCGATGAAAGATCGCCTCATTAAAACTCGCTCCACGCATGTCAGCATTCTGAAGCAAGCACTTGCGAAAATCCGACTTCTCAAGATGTGCACTCTGCATCTCTATGCCACGCATATCCATTTCGGCAAAGGTGGCTTGTGATGCTTTTATAGCGGTGAGTTTTCTGGCCGCAAGAGATGGAGCTTTTCTCATATCCATTCCGGTCAGATCGAGCTGTCCACCCTGTCGTCCACCGGAAGCAACCCATGCAACATGCTTGAGAAGAAGTTCATCCAAAGTCATTTCAACTTCAGCAAAATCCTTTCCAACAGGTTCTACAGTCAGAGTCAGGGAGAAAGTCGTGCCACTTTTTTCAGTGCCCTTCATATTCGCACCGACCATAGTAGCGTAGGAGAAATCAGCGTTCCTGAGATCAGCAGATGAGAGATCCGCCTTGCTGAGATCAGCTCCCAACAGCATGGCATTTTTCAAGTCTGTACTTTGTAGCTGCGCGCCCTGCATATTAGCATCCGTGAAATCAGCGGAAGCTGCCGTAGCTCCGTTGAGATTAGCATCGCTGAGGTTGCTTCCGATAAATTGCGTAACACCGGTTCCAACAGAATCGAAACGATCTTCAGGATTTTTAACCCGACGCTTCACAATGGTTTTACCTTCACGAAGATCAGTTCCTGTCATGTCAGCCTTGCTAAGATCAGCTTGACTAATTTCCGCGCCGCGCATATCGGCTCTGACCATGCGAGCGTTGTTCAATTTAGAATTTGTAAAGTCACAACCGAAAAGGGTCGCGCTTTCAAAATTGCTGTTAGTTAAATCAGCGTTCTCCATGATGCAGCCGGTGAAATCCGACTGCGAGAGATCTTTACCCACAAAGGATAGGCCGGACAGATCCTTATCCTTCACAACGGCACGCGCCCCTCCCGGCCTTGCGGTCATAAAATTATTATGCTTGCGAATTACTTCATTAAGCTCCGCCTGCGTCATCTTCTGAAATTCAGTATCTTCCATAAACTTTTCTGCTCTATCAACCCACTTAAGGAGCAAAATACCCCAAGCTTGTGATGTTACAACTATTACAATAAAAAAGTAACTATGGCTTATGAATATATATACATAAAATTAAAAGAATTTCGTCATCATATTTTTATTCAATTTGTCCTAAAAATATTTGCGAAAATTATCAACCTAACATTATACTTTAAAAGATGATTTTCTGAAACAATCAGCAAAAGAGTAAAAAAGAAGATGCAAAAGGAAATTTTTGACCGCATCCGTCAAGACGTTGCTGAAAATGATGTCATTTTGTACATGAAGGGTTCTGCTGTCTTTCCCAAATGTGGCTTTTCGGCAGCAGCGGTGCAGGTGCTGAAAAATCTCGGTGTACAATTCAAAGACATTGACGTTTTGCTAGACCCTATTCTACGCCAAGGAATCAAAGATTTTTCCAACTGGCCAAACATTCCGCAGCTCTACGTCAAGGGTGACTTCGTTGGAGGCTGCGATGCCATGAGGGAAAAACTAGCTTCCGGCGAGTTGCAAGAATTGCTGACAGAAAAAAAAGTGCTAAAAAATATAACCCCGCCTTGAGTAAAAAAGCAGAGACCTGTTCTATAGTCCTTTAAGTTAACAATTG
>JAGLRU010000021.1 GCA_023136145.1 Alphaproteobacteria bacterium | reverse complement strand
TGGGAAGAAATCGACTGGAACCGCGCCGAATACCTTCTGGAGCGCAAGAAAATGATGCAGGACTACGCAGATATTCTTGATGCAATGGCAAAGAACAGCGTGGAAAAAGTTATTGTTGGGAAATTTAAAAAGAATCTGTTTTATTGTGAACTGAACGGTGAGCCTTTTTCCATGCTTTCGGGCACGGCGGACACTTTCGTTTTTTCTGCGCAGCAAAGACAAACGCCGTCGTGAATTTCGACGCGCGTGACATGCGGCTTGACGGGAGGAATGTCGATTTTGTCGTAAGCCTCGCGCAAAATATGATCGGCAGCACCGAGAGCGCTATTGCAATGCGAACATTTTTTAGCCGTCACGCGCACTATCTCGTCAGGATTTTCGGTCAGGGGGCGGCTTGCGCCCTTGCGTCCGACACTGCCTTTGCGAGTCACTGTTCGTGCGGTTTTTCCACACTTGTCGGTGGCTTTATTTTTGTTGCCCTTGAATCCTTTGGACGGCGGTACGCTTGAATCACAAACGATTCGCCGAGTTAATGGGGTGAGCAGTTACGAAAATTTGACGGGTGGTAAGGCCTTTCATAACAACAACTTGACCATAGCCACAAAATACGGGTATTCTGTGTGACTGTTAATGCCTTCAAGGCGCGGTGGCAGAATGGTTATGTAGAGGACTGCAAATCCTCGTATGCCGGTTCGATTCCGGCCCGTGCCTCCAGCATTTCTTGCACTTCTGCACCTCTCATGGTGCACTGATGGTGCACTAGAAAACAAAAAAGCACAACAAACGACAAAACCCATACCACTTCAAAAGTGGCATGGAATGCTGTTTTTTTATTCTGAATGAACCAAAATTGCACCATAGGAAATGATTGAGCGTTATTTAAAATTGCTGGAAAGCAATAACCCGAAGTTTTTTTACATGGTGGGAAAAAGAGCTTGGTCCCCTCGTCTTGGCCGATCTGACAAAAGTACTATAATATGCCGGAAAGGTGGAAAAATAACCCAGGACGAGCGAGCAAAATTTCCAATGTGTTCATAAATAATCCTCTCACACAAAGATTATGCAGGATAACCGCCTAATCTCTTAATTATAGAAGTGAGTCCAATATACCTGATGTCAATTTAATGGATGAAAGCAACTGGCGTGTCCAAAATGAGGACGTGAAAAATGGTTTTTCATCAGACTGTTAGGGTGTCGGTATCATTGTACCGCATGTTAACACATTGAAATTAAACAATTTATATTTAATCTTTATATTTCTGTTGACGAGGGAAGTATAATCTAGCATAACACACCGATAAAAGTATGTTTCAAGGCAGGAAGAAAACATGAAAACTTATTCAGCCAAACCATCGGAAGTCGAAAAGAAATGGCTTCTAATCGATGCGGAGGACGTAGTGCTGGGGCGTTTGGCGAGTCTTATCGCTATGCGTTTGCGTGGCAAGCACAAAGCTATGTACACACCGCATATCGATTGTGGAGATAACGTTATCGTCATTAATGCAGAAAAAGTCCGCCTTACCGGTAAGAAAGCGAAGTTCGATGTTTTTTATTGGCACACCGGTTTTCCCGGAGGGATCAAGTCCCGCACTAAGGGGCAGATACTTGAAAGCAAATATCCTGGACGTGTTCTTGAAAGCGCAGTTCGTCGAATGATGCCGAAGGATGGGTCGCTTGCGCGTAGTCAGATGACTTGCTTGCGTATTTTCGCAGGGTCAAAACACGATCATGAAGCGCAAAAGCCGGAAGTTCTCGATATTAGTGCGATGAACCCAAAGAATAAGAGGCAATAACAATGACTATTAAAAAGAATCTTGCTGATTTGAAATCAGCCGTTGCCGAGAAGGCCGAGGCTTCTTCCGAAACTGAGGCAGACGTTGTGAAGACAGCAGTTGTTACGGAGAAACTTGAAGAAATAAAGCCTGTTATTGACGTTAAAGGTCGTGCTTACGGCACTGGTCGTCGTAAGGATGCGGTTGCTCGTGTCTGGGTGTCGCGCGGATCGGGAAAAATCGTTGTCAATGGTCGCGATGTTGTGCAGTACTTTGCTCGTGGCACGCAGCGTCTTATTATCAATCAACCGTTTGAGTTGTCCAGTCGTACTGGCCAGTTTGACGTGATGTGCATGGTGTCTGGTGGCGGGCTTTCCGGTCAGGCTGGAGCCGTGCGTCATGGAATTTCTCGCGCACTTGTGAACTTTGAGCCTGGTTTGCGTATGGTGCTGAAGAAATCTGGTATGCTTACGCGTGACAGTCGTATTGTTGAGCGTAAAAAATACGGTCGCCATAAAGCTCGTAAGAGCACGCAGTGGGTTAAGCGTTAATCATTTTTCTTTTTTAAAAAAGGGATCTAGAAACGGAGTGCTTTTTAAAAAAACAGTTCGTTGTAGGAAACATGTGTGTAGGTTTACATTATGATAAGATTAATGCACTCTAACCGCAAATGACACTTAAACATTAGGGTTTTGATGAAATATATAATCATAAGGGTCAAGACTAGGAGATTGGTTGATTTCTGAGTAATCTTAGCAGAGATTTATATATATATTGGAAGATCGCACCTGCCGTTCTTGTCTCCGATGTTTTAAAGGGTTGTCTCAAGCAGTTGTTCCCAAAATAAACCAATGACCCGTTCTTTGAGCGTACACTTGAGCTTATAGCTGCTATATCTTTTCCTCTGGTATGGTTAAGGGACAATAAAAATCTTTCTCTAACAATGGACGAAATAAAAACATACCTGCCGCTGAGCAATTTGATTCACCTATCAAGAGATAATGATATACCGATGATAAACCGCGAGGCATCTGAAAAGTATCTTTATACTATACAAGGTTACCTTGACAGCAATTATGATGAATCTGGGAGATATATAGGTTCTATTGACGATGCTGAGATTGTCAGGCAGCATGCCTCTGTCGTTAAACCGATTCAGGACTTTGTTGAAATGCTGAAGTGACTAGGCTGTACTGTATTCTAAAGAAATAGCCAGAAACTACCTGTGAGTTGCTGATGTTTTACTCGAAGGCAATTTTGTATTTTAATGATCGTGCTGACGATCTTAGTTTGAAATATAATAGTACTGATCATGCTCATGCTCATGCTGGGTTGATAAAGCTTTTGCTGAAATCAAAGAAATTGAAGATGCTGGATATTGGAGCTGGATCGGGGGCGGATGCAGGTATGTATTCAGAGATGGGGCATGACGTTGTTGCTGTTGAACCGGCATGGAAATTGAGAAAGCTCGCCAAAAAAACATTCAAAAACAGCAGGGTAAAATGGATTGCTGATAAATTGCCCCAATTAAAACTGATTAATGTTTCCATACGGAAATTCGATGTAGTCTATTGCGCAAATGCACTTCAATATCTGAAGGAGAAGGATAGAGAGCTGTCTTTGATAAGGATGGTTTCTTTTCTGAAAGATGAAGGGCTTTTGGAGATACAGTACCCGTTTCCACCATCACGAAAATACCAATTTTCTATAGATTCAAGTGAGATAAAAAACTTTGTTAAACAATATAATGAATTAATATCGAGGCATTCAAAATTGAAAATCCTCCAGAAAACCCGTTCTAGGGCTTTCGGCGGACGGAAGGCTTTGGATGGGTCGGATCTCTATTTCAACACGATCATCATTAAGGTTATCTCTAAAAACCTCAAAATTCTTTAACACTTACAATTCCTGCTTCCACAGAAATGACGTAATAGGGGGTTTTAGAGGTGGTCATAAAACGGATAAGAAAAAATTAAGTGGAAGTGTGCTTACATGGTTGATGATTTACGTCGTTTAAGTCACACTGCATTGGATATTCTTAAAATTGGTTTGGAATAGTAGAAGGTTATCATTATGCGTATTCTCAATCTTGTTGTCGTGCTGTCGAGCGTTTTGTTGCTGGCTGCTTGTAGTTTTGAAGGAAATCGCCCTATGCTCTCAAAAAGCTTTTCTGAAAAACTGCCCACTGGCTATTACGGGCAAAACAGCGATGCTGTTCCAGAGCCATCTGTACAGGATGAAATCGAAGTTCCATCGGTAGACTCCTCACTTGTCGTTGTTCAGAATGAACCTGCGGAGCAGACGGACAAAATTATCTGGAATAATATCGATCATTATAACGCTAAAGACCCGATGTTGTCTGTAGAACGGCTTGCTATGCCGCTGCAAGGACAGATGCCAGCGTCTGTTAAATACGGTACTAGTGTGACTGTCTATCCAATTGATGGGAATGTTGAGAAAAATTCGCAGATGGATTGTATCGGTATCAGTGGAGAAATGGTACAGCAGATATTTTTTGAGCATGGATCTGCCAGAATAAGTCGGATCGACAGCGAAAATTTGCGTAAATTGGCGAAGTCTCTTGTGAAGGTTGCTAAACATTATAAGTTGTCCGTCATTGGTCATGCCAGTTCTCGTGTCGATCATGTGACCGACATTGTCAGGAAAAAAATAATCAACCTTAAAATGGCGCAAAGACGCGCCGATGCGGTGAGGCGTGAATTTTACAAGGCGGGAGTGAAGCCAGATTGGATATTGGTGACGTCTAGTGGTGATATGGAGCCGAACTTAAGTCCGGGCAATAAGTCGCAAGAAGCCTCAGACCGCCGTGTTGAAGTGTATATTGATGACAGGCGACCTTGACGCTATCTGAACGAAGATACGAAAAAATAAAAATGAATGCTCCACTGAAAATAGGGATCGCAGGATTAGGAACTGTTGGCGTTGGAGTATTCCGGCTGCTGGTGGAACATGCTGCTGGGTTTATCTCTGACCGTTCGCAGCGTCCAGTGGTTGTGGCGGCTGTTTCCTCACGCGACAAAGGCAAGTGTCGGGGCATAGACATTTCCAAAGTCAGATGGCATGACAATCCTGTGGCTCTCGCCGACGACGAGGATGTGGATGTTGTTGTTGAACTGATGGGAGGGTCAGAAGGCGTTGCTTTCGATCTAATCAGGAAGGCATTGGAGAACGGTAAGCATGTCGTTACTGCCAATAAGGCACTTTTGGCTTTGCGCAGTGTTGAAATTTTGGAGCTTCTCAAAAAAAGCAAGGGAACGCTTTCCTGCGAGGCGGCGGTAGCGGGAGGCGTTCCGATCATCAAGGGGATACGCGAAGGGCTTGCTGCAAATAAAATCAGTGCTGTCTATGGTATTCTGAACGGTACCTGCAATTTCATTTTATCGGAAATGCGCTCTACTGGATGCGATTTTGACGATGTGCTGAAGGAAGCACAGGTGAAAGGCTATGCTGAAGCTGATCCGTCTTTTGATATCGATGGTATTGACTCCGGGCATAAGTTGTCGATTCTGGCGGGGCTGGCGTTCGGCTGCGTTCCTGATTTTTCTTCGGTTCATATTAGAGGTATTAGCAATATCTCGCCTATTGATATCGAATTCGCGGAAGATCTTGGTTATCGCGTCAAGCTGCTTGGTATTGCACGCCGTACGGAAAAGGGTATTGAGCAATCGGTGGAACCGTGTCTTGTGCCGGAAAGTGCGCCGATTGCGTCAGTTGATGGCACGCTGAATGCCGTTTATGTCGATGGAGATTATGTCGGAAATGTTTTGTTTACTGGCGAGGGTGCTGGTGGAGAGCCAACGGCTTCCGCAGTTGTTGCCGATATTATCGACGTGGCGCGTGGACGGGTACTTCCGTTTTTGGGGATGGCTTCCAGTAAGGCTGAAATTCTTAAACCTGCCGATATAAATGAGCGTATCGGTTCCTATTTTCTCCGTCTGATAATGCTGGATCAGATGGGTGTGCTTGCCGACGTTTCTGCAATTCTGCGCGACTGTTGTGTGTCGATTGAATCTGTGTTGCAGCGTGGGCATTCATTTGGACAGCCTGTTCCGGTTATTTTGATTAGCCATGAAATGTCGGAAGGCGGGATGTTGAAAGCTGTCAAACTTATCAGCAAGCTGAAATCGGTCGTTAAGTCGCCACATCTAATGAGGATCGAGACATTTGGAACAATATATTAAGGCAATAAAATAGCCAATTAGGAATTAATTACATAATGACTAGAGCTAATCTTTACAACAATCTTAAGAAAGCTAAAACCGAAGAAGATGTGAAGGATATTTACATCAAAGCGTTAGGGTTAAAAAGCTATACTAAGGGCTTGATTGATATTCGTACCGATGAAATTTGGTTTGAAGCGAAGGACAAGAGCGGTACTTCCAGTTACGCCATGTTTACGCAGTTATTACACTATGTTCAAGATGCCTTGAACAAAGGCGAAAGCGTGCCACCGTTTTTAGCCGTTATTGATGCTGAAAAAGCGGCATTGATGAAAACGGCAGATGTTTTGCCCTTCCTTGCGAAAAAAACTATAAAATGGGGGAAATCCGCCAGTCAGTTTTCAAAAGATGCCTTAGACCAAGTATCCGCGCATATTGGAACGCATTTTGTTTCCTTCAGAATTTCCACCCATGAAGATGAATTTATCAGCACGGTCAAGGCGGCGATTAAATCAGGTGATATTATCCGCACCCAGATTACGCCCGACAACTTAAAACAGGTGTTTGATAAATGGGTGGATATGATCGGGCGTGAAATAACGGGGGTGGACGAAGATAAATACGACCTCTTGTTTTTTGCCGACATTATGAGCGATGGTACAGTCTCCACGCATGCCAATCTACCCGCTGAATTGCTGCATAAAAACAATACCCCCGTCTTTAGTTTAGAAGGCAAAATATATGAATTAGGCAACAAAGAAGGCTATC
>JAGLRU010000209.1 GCA_023136145.1 Alphaproteobacteria bacterium | reverse complement strand
CTGCTCGGACTTGTCTCGACAAACGGCCCGGGCACAATTACAGCACAAGGTGCAAAAGGTGCCGTATCCGCAGACGGTCCCGAAGTACCTGAACGTATCCAGATTAACAAAGCCTATATAGGTTTCCTGACCCATGCCGGATATGCGCACGGCGGAAACGGTTATGAAGCAATGGAATTCCTGATTAATCAGTTCCGTGAAACAAACCTCGAAAACCCTGATGATGCCGGACATAAGCTTGATCTGGAATCTATGGCTATAAACTACGCAAAAGAATACAAAGCCTACAAAACCGATGCCAAAACAAAGGGAGATTTATCCTATGCAAAAATTCCTTGTGTAAACCATCCGGTTTTCAAGGGCGAGGATGTAAATTACGACCCGCGTGAAGTCTTTGTAAAAGACCTTTTTACTGAAAAGAAATCATATAATATCTTCCTCGAATTTTATCATGAGCTGGTAAATGCTCTTTATAAAACCGGCGTCAGTAAGAATGTTTACTGTGTAAATATTGACGCCGTTATTGCTACGATTTTGTTGAAAAGTTTATGGCATCAATTTGCGGAAGGCACCTTTAGCGAGAAATCTTTAGAAACAGCAGCCTTTAGCGTATTTCTATATGCACGTATGATTGGCAGTGCTGCCGAGATTGAAGATCATATCAATAGAGGACGCAACATGGATACACGCACACCAGCCGGCAAATGCAAATTTGTAGGACAAATGTAAATCACTATAGTCGTTTGGTTTGGCTTTACTTTCTGACAAGGCGCAAGCGACGACGATCAAATTAACTACGAGAAAACAGTAACTGTTATCGGAAAACAAACGTAAATCACTATAACACCAAAGGAGAAAGTTAATGACTACTAAAATACAAGTAAAAAATCCGATTGTTGAAATTGATGGCGACGAGATGACCCGTATTATCTGGGATTTCATCAAAAACAAGCTGATTTTACCTTATCTGGATGTAGATTTAAAATACTATGACCTATCAATCCAAAAACGTGATGAAACTGACGATCAGATTACAATTGATGCTGCCAATGCCATCAAAGAACACCGCGTTGGCGTTAAATGCGCAACCATTACGCCTGATGAAGAGCGTGTTAAAGAATTTGACCTAAAGAAAATGTGGCGTTCTCCTAATGGAACTATTCGTAATATTCTTGGCGGAACTGTTTTTCGCCAGCCAATTGTTTGCGAAAATATTCCGCGTCTTGTTCCCGGATGGAAAAAACCAATCGTCATTGGCCGTCATGCTTTTGGCGATCAATACCGCGCGACAGACTTTATTGTACCGGGAGCCGGAACTCTTTCGCTTAAATTTGTTCCAGATGACGGCGGAGAAACCATTGAGCATGAAGTTTTTAAATTTCCTGACAGCGGCCCTGCTATGGCCATGTACAATCTGGATGAATCAATTCGAGGATTTGCACGCTCCTGCATGAATTACGGTCTGGAACTAGGATGGCCGGTTTACCTGTCTACTAAAAATACAATCCTGAAGGCATATGACGGACGCTTTAAAGACCTGTTTGAAGAAATCTTTGAAAAAGAATTTAAAGACAAATTCGAGGCAGCCGGAATTACATACGAACATCGTCTTATTGATGACATGGTTGCCGCTGCCATGAAATGGGAAGGCGGATTTGTCTGGGCATGTAAAAACTATGACGGTGACGTTCAGTCCGATACAGTCGCACAAGGTTTTGGATCTCTTGGTTTGATGACTTCTGTTCTCACAACACCTGACGGCAAAACAGTTGAGGCTGAAGCGGCGCACGGCACCGTAACGCGGCATTACCGCTTCCACCAGCAAGGCAAAGAAACCTCTACCAATCCAATGGCTTCTATTTTTGCATGGACACGTGCTCTCTCTTACCGAGGCCGTTTTGATGACACGCCTGAAGTCGTACAATTTGCAGAGAAGCTGGAGAAGGTTTGTATTGATACAATTGAATCAGGCTTCATGACTAAAGATCTTGCGATTTTAATTGGACCGGATCAAAAATGGCTCACAACGCAGGAATTTCTGGCAAAGCTGGATGAGAATCTTCAAAAAGCTCTGACAACACCAAATGAAAATCTTCAAAGAGCTATCGCCTGAATTTTGTTGTAACTTTTTATAATTGACCGCTATCGGCACACGCTGGTAGCGGTTAATTTTTGATCAATCCTTGTTATCGTCCTTTTTATAGCTGTTTCTGAAATTATCTAGGACAGCCCTTATTTAATAATATCAAGCGGTTATACATATACACAATCAGGCTC
>JAGLRU010000208.1 GCA_023136145.1 Alphaproteobacteria bacterium | reverse complement strand
GTGCTTTGCAGGATGCCGCTTCCATCGCCGGTCTGATGATCACCACCGAAGCCACTATCGCTGAACTACCGAAAAAAGAGGAGGCTATGATGCCTCAAGCTGGTGGCGGTATGGGAGGCATGGGAGGCATGGGCGACATGGGTGGTATGATGTAACCCGAAACAGAATAAATAAACTAAAGATCAGATTCCCCTCTTGTTGTCATTCTTTGCTACGCTTGGAATGACGCAGGAGGGGAAAACTGTTTTTGGCTAAGTAGTCGCACACAAATTAAAGTATTTGTGAAATCATACACCTGTAGTTCAATTGGATAGAGTGTTGACCTCCAAAGCCAGAGTCTATGGGTTAGACTTCCCAAATGAAATATAGAGCAACGCCGTTTGGCGTTTTTCTGTTTAAAGAAGTGATGTGTAGGATGAAGGTTCCTGAAAATCAAGGATCTTTGAGCAAGCTTCTTAATCAGCAGTAGGAAAGTAAAAACCATCACTCCCCCCACCCTCGCAAGTCGCAGTAAAGCAAAAGTCCGCGCATCAAATTCTCTCGTGTGGAGCCGTTTTTTAGGCGGCGATCGCGGTCGATCATGCGACAGCTAAAGCCGAAGCACAGCACATCCACCGTCATCGCATGACTGATTTTTTTCTTCGCGCATTTTTGCGCCCACTCCATATAAACACTCATCATCCGCGCATGAGCTTCCGAAATATTCGACTGCCCACTGCATCCGGGGATTCGTTGCCAATTACTAAGTACATAGCCCATTCCACGTCCCATCATTTCAAAAGCAGAGGCGATCTCGATAGCAGCATCCTGTTGCGCCGGAGACATCGCAGCCCAAAGGCGGGCATCAACAATGCGACGCTGGCTCTTGTGCATCTGCTTTTCATCCTCAAGCCGAACTGCAACCTTCATAGTCGGGGAATGGCTTTCCTGAATGTCTTGTGGCGTGCGTTTCTTTCCAGTCCAAACTGGTTTCCAGTCAGACCAAGAGTCTTTGAGAAGATCGGTGGATGGAGGATCGAAAGGACGTCTTTCATCAACGGTCATAATACTGATATCTCCAGCGCGGGGGTTAAAGACATTCTGACGGGGAAGGACGCTCCGCAATCGTCCGGCCCCGCTTTTTATGACGAACCAACATTTCATTGCGCAATCTTTCGCGTCGTTCGGCAACGACCTCTTTGCTATCGCCGTCGTCTTTTTTCTTTTCCTTCTGACGAGCGCGGAAAGCACGAGTGCGTGGCGTGGAAAGTGCCTGACATTTATCCCATCCAATCAGGAAACCGTCCGCCGATATTCTCTTTTTGTCATGAAGTGCCTTCAGCGCACTCTCAATGGTGGCTGGATCAAATTCAAGGGTGACGGCGATTTCTTCTAGGTCAATGTTCCTAACCGAGCCGCGGGGTGCGGACTGACTGGCGTAATCGAGCAAAGTCACCCATAACGCCAGCATCTCACCGCGACGAAGTCCCGCCCGTTTGGCTATAACAGCCAGTTTTGTATCCAGAGGGGCACCATGATACATTTTGTACCAGTTCATCGTAGACATCCTCGTTTGTTCGAATCATGTCGTGTTTGTATGTTGCGATATTTGCAATAAAAAGTCCATG
>JAGLRU010000207.1 GCA_023136145.1 Alphaproteobacteria bacterium | reverse complement strand
CCTTTGGAACCCGAATGGGAAGGGCAGGTTACGCTTGAAATTTCCAACACCACGCCGCTTCCTGCCAAGGTTTACGCCAATGAAGGAATTGCACAGTTCCTGTTTTTCAAGGGAGACTCTTCTTGCGAAACATCTTATGCCGACCAAGCTGGAAAATATATGGGGCAGACGGGTGTCACGCCGCCGAAGATGTAAGTCTGTTTGATTCTAGGCATGCCCAATTTCAGAGGATAGAGCAAAGGGGTTGATGCCGATTTTCAGTATGGCTTTTTCCCATTTGTCGGTAAGATCGGTGCTGAAAATTAGATCGTCATCAGCGGGGATGGTGAGCCAGCTGTTGGTATGCATTTCGGCGTCTAACTGCCCCGGCCCCCATCCGGCGTAACCAAGTGCGAAAATGCTTTTGTGCGGGCCTTCGCCTTTGGCAATGGCACGGAGAATATCGACGGAGCCGGTTATGCCGATGTTGTCGTTGACCTTGACGGTGTCTTCTTGCAGGAAATCGGTGGAATGCAGGACGAACCCTCGTCCTGTCTCGACAGGTCCTCCAAAGTGGATAACTGGATCAATCCGCAGTTCCGAATGCGGTAGATTAAGCTGCTCCAGAAGCTCTTTGAAGGCGATCT
Organism: Alphaproteobacteria bacterium; assembly: GCA_023136145.1. Taxonomy (GTDB): domain Bacteria; phylum Pseudomonadota; class Alphaproteobacteria; order Micavibrionales; family UBA2020; genus PALSA-926. The sequence goes on along the minus strand of JAGLRU010000207.1, from coordinate 5,944 downwards.
CTGGAACTCTTTGATTTATGACGATCCCCATCGCTCCTGCTTTACTGTGGGCGCAGAGGTAGATTACGCTTCTGGCGAAGGAATCGGTTTGCATGGCTGGCATGGCGACTAACAGACAATCCCGGAATGGGCTGTCCTTTGCCAGAAGAGTTGGAGTCGAACCGCTTTTATGCTGTGTGTGTTTAGTTTTCATGTTCTAAAGTATACGCCAAAAATCTGAAAGATGGATGAATATATAACGCCTTAATTTACTTTGCTTTTTTCCGTAGCTTTCGCCAGCGTGTCACGTTGTTGTTGTGCTCTTTCAATGTTCTGGAAAAAACATGACCACCCGTCCCATCGGCTACAAAATAAATGTAGTTGTTTTTCTCTGGATTTAAGACGGCAGCGAGGGAAGCTTTTCCTGGGTTGGCGATAGGCGAGGGAGGCAGTCCGGTAACGATATAGGTGTTGTAGTTGGAGGGTGTTTTTAAGTCTTTGGTAGTGAGCAGGCGATTCAGTTTTTTCTTTCCATCTGTGACGGCATAGATGACGGTTGGGTCGGACTGCAGTAGAATGCCCTTATTGAGGCGGTTGATAAAGACTCCCGCTACGCGCTGGCGTTCGTTAGCTATGCCTGTTTCTTTTTCGACTATTGAAGCAAGGATGACCGCTTCTTCAGGAGTTTTTAGAGGAAGATTTGCGGCGCGTTTCTCCCAAAGGGAGTTCAGGGTTTTCTTCATGGATTTTTTCATGCGCCATATAATGTCTTGCCGCGTATCTCCGTAAGAGAAATGATATGTTTCAGGGAGAAGGCTACCTTCCGCCGGAAGATTTTGGATGGTGCCGGTCAAGATGTGAGCACTGTTTAGGAGGTTTATAATTTCAGTTGTGGTAAGGCCTTCGGGGATGGTGATTTTATGTTGATATGTTTTCCCGCTTTGCAGTAGTGCGATGATTTCCCGGATGCTCATCCTCGGCAAAAATTTGTATTCTCCAGCCTTAAGCTCTTTTTCTCTGTTTTGTAATCTGGCTGAGAGCAGAAAGGCTAGATTGTTTTTGATTGCTCCGTTAGCCAGCAGCTTCACGGAGATGGCTTTGATCGAGCTTCCGGGTGCGATGTAAACCAGTTTTTCAACAGTGAGCGGTCCCGGAGTTTTTACTTCCTCTTTAAGCCAGAGTGCCCCGATAAAGGCACAGAGAATGCCGAGGATAGTAAAAGTTATTAAAATGTGTCCGAGGCGTGCCAATCACATTTTCCTGAAAACAAGACAGGCGTTTGTTCCGCCGAATCCGAAAGAGTTGGAAAGCGCGATATTGATTTTGCGTTCTTTGGCTTTCAGGGGGACGAGATCGATTCCGGCGGTGGTATCCGATGGATCTTCAAGGTTTAGTGTTGGAGGTAGAATTCCTGTTTGCAGGATTTTGGTGCAGAAAATGGCTTCGACCGCGCCGGCGGCTCCCAGCAAGTGGCCTGTGGCGGATTTGGTTGAGGAGATGCTGAGATTTTTTACAACCTCACCGAACAGACGCTTAATCGCGATTATCTCGATATCGTCGCCGCTTTGCGTTGAAGTGCCGTGAGCGTTGATATAGTCGATCTGGTCGGGGGAAATTTTGGCACGTTTTAGTGCGGCTTTCATGGCGCGGAATCCGCCGTCGCCGTCCTCGGCGGGTGAGGTGACGTGGTGGGCATCACCGGAGAGGCCATAGCCGATTACCTCGGCGTAGATTTTCGCGCCACGTTTTTTCGCATGTTCATATTCTTCCAGTACGATCACGCCCGCTCCTTCGCTCATCACGAAACCATCGCGCCCCTTGTCGAACGGGCGGGATGCTAGTTCCGGTGTGTCGTTATAACTAGTTGATAGAGCGCGGCAAGCAGCGAACCCGCCGACCCCGACGCGACAAATAGCTGCTTCAGCACCACCAGCCACCATTACGTCCGCATCGTCCATTGAAATCATACGAGCGGCATCGCCGATGGCGTGCGAACCTGTCGCGCAGGCTGTCACAACAGCGTGGTTCGGGCCTTTGAATTTGTATTTTATTGAGACGTTGCCGGAAATTAGATTGATAAGCGACGATGGGATGAAGAACGGTGATATTCTACGCGCTCCCTTTTCTTGCATCATTATGGATGTGTTCTGAATATTTAACAGTCCGCCGATGCCGGAGCCGATCAATACGCCTGTGCGACATTGGCTGTCGTAGTCTTCGGGTTTCCAGCTGCTGTCCTCGACTGCATCAATGGCGGCGGCATAGCCATAATGGATAAAGCGATCCATTTTCTTTTGTTCTTTATGCTCGATATATTTGTTGATATCAAACGCCCCCGGAATATCTCCGTTCTCCGAGACGAGAGGAACCTCTCCGGCGATCTGCGAGGGAAGGTCGGAAGCATCGAAAGTTTGTATTTTACGCAAACCAGTTTTACCGTTGATAAGTGCCGACCAATTGATATCTGTTCCGATACCAAAGGGGCTTACAACACCAAGTCCAGTAATAACGACACGCCTCATACACATATCTCTTCAAATTATTGAAGTTCAAACATAAAAATGACCCCAATTCTTTAAAAAGAAAAGGGATCATTTTGAAAAAAGCGTCAGATCACACTACGCAGCCTTGGCATTTTGCTGAATAAAGGTAATTGCGGCTTTTACGGTCTGAAGTTTTTCAGCCGCATCGTCAGGAATTTCAATGCCGAATTCTTCTTCAAAGGCCATCACTAGTTCAACAGTATCTAGGCTGTCAGCACCCAGATCATCGAGAAAGCTGGCATTATCAGTTACTTTGGAGTCTTCAACTCCCAGATGTTCAATCACGATCTTTTTGACGCGCTCATTAATATCACTCATGTGTACCCTCGTTCAGTTACGTTTAAACGTTTCTCGTTCCCCAATTAAGAGAAAAAACAAATATCATATAAAATTACGGTTTGCAAACCTTGAATTTATAGTTTTCGTAATCATTATGTCGAGGGGTGGGATGCGAAGAATACTCTAACAAAAATAGTCACCCCCCGCCCAACGTAAAAGCAGACCGTCACCCCCGACTTGTTCGGGGGGTCTGGAAGAAAGCATTTAAGGAACTACAGATAAACATAGATGAGCGCATGTTCACACCATAACCATTCCGCCGTTGACGTGCAGCGTTTGTCCGGTGATGTATTTTGCTTCATCGCTTGCAAAGAAAACGATGGCGGCTGCGATGTCTTCTGGAGAACCCATCACACCCATCGGGATTGTTGCGTCAATTTTTGCTTTTTGCTCGTCGGTCAGTGCGGAGGTCATGGCTGTAGCGATAAAGCCGGGAGCGATGCAATTGAGTGTGATTCCTCGGTTGGCGACTTCGGCAGCCATAGATTTGGTCATGCCGATCATGCCAGCTTTGGAGGCGCAGTAGTTCGCCTGTCCGGGATTGCCAGTGACACCCACAACGGAGGCGATGTTAATTATGCGACCATTGCGCCGTTTCATCATGCCTCGGATGGTGCTTCGAATCAGGCGGAATGGTGCTGTCAGGTTTACGTCCTGAACGAGCTGCCAATCTTCATCTTTCATTCGCATAAACAGGCCATCTCGTGTTAGTCCTGCGTTGTTGATGAGAATGTCGATGCTTCCCATTTTTTCCTCGGCAGTTTTTACCAGTGAGTCGGTGGCTCCTTCTGCGGTTAGGTTACTTGGAAATACATGGCAACGGTCTTTCATTTCCGTCGCTAGTTTATCGAGAGCTTCGGCGTTAAGGTCGTTGATTCCTACAACGGCTCCCTGTGCATGTAGAATTTTTGCAATAGCACCGCCGATTCCGCCAGCCGCTCCAGTGATAAGTGCCGTTTTACCTGTGAGAGTGAACATTGATTTATTCTCCTTGTATTGTTTTTTATAAGAATTTTCCCAAATTTTGCGTATCCACGGCAGACTTAAGGTTGACAGTAAGTAAGCAGCAGTTGGAATAAGAGAAGAAAGATACCATTGTTTTTGTGGAAGAATGAAAATAAATAGAATGCTTGCCGTTATATATGTTATTGCAGTGATACTAAGCCTTCGTGCAAGGCTTCTTTCCCAGTTTTTATCTTGTGTGACACGCTTGTTTCTTTCTTCTATAGCATTTAAGCGTTTTTCTATATCCATTTTAAAGAGTTGCTCCAAATTCCTCAATGTCTTTTGGTGTACCTACAGAGCGTCCGGTCAGTTCCTTGTCAATGCGTTTGGTTAGTCCTTTTAAGACTTTACCCGCGCCGAGTTCGATCAGTGTTGTTACGCCCTGTGACTTCATATACAGAACGGACTCACGCCACCTTACCATGCTTGTCACTTGCTCGACGAGGAGATTGCGAATTTTCGCTGGATCAGTAACGGACTTCGCGCTTACGTTGGCAACCAGTGACACAGAGGGTTGTTTAATCTCTACTTCTTCTAGAGCATGGAGCATTGTGTCTGCGGCGGGTTTCATCAGGCTGCAATGGAAAGGTGCGGAGACGGGGAGCAATATCGCGCGTTTCGCACCTTTGGCGGTGGCAAGAGCTATGGTTTTTTCTACGGCGTTTTTGTGACCGCTAACAACAACCTGCCCGAAAGAATTGTCGTTCGCAGCAGCGATGACTTCGCTATTGCCTATTTCTTTCACAACTGCGACGACATCGGCAATTTCAAGACCTAGAATGGCTGCCATAGCTCCCTCGCCAATGGGTACGGCTTTTTGCATTGCTTGCCCGCGAAGTTTTAGAAGTCTTGCCGTATCTTGCAAATTGAATGCGCCTACTGCCGTCAACGCTGAATATTCACCGAGCGAATGACCTGCCACAAATTTTGTTATCGAAGGCGTGAATAGATCAGGTTTTGCTTGTTGCAAAATACGTGCAACTGCTATGCTGACCGCCATCAGCGCGGGCTGTGTGTTTTCTGTCAGGTTCAGATCACTCTCTGCGTCATCAAACATGATTTTGGAGAGATTCTGGTTTAAGGCATCGTCGATTTCTTGAAAAGTCTCACGGGCGATGGGAAATGTCTCGTTCAAATCTTTGCCCATACCGACAAACTGGCTTCCCTGTCCGGGAAATACAAAAGCTTTCATAGTTTATAATCCTAAAGTAGTTGATATACAGGATTGTTACCCGCGCATGGCTGGAAGATCAAGGGGTGGGGAGGAGGTGAGGTATTTTTATTGTACGATTTTTCTGCCTCTTCATTGAATTGCTATAATTAAAAAAGAAATTAACGAACCCTCGCTCAGAAGTTTCTATTGCGAATTAATGCGGGTTATGATAAAAAGACATAATAACGGTAATGATATTTTAACTTAAACTTGTGAGACAAACAGGAGAATTGTAGATATGGGTATGGGTATGGAGAGGTATTTTAAGGAGGTTTTTAATGGAGGATCAGAGCCTACATTAACGTCACAAGCTTGGGAGGCTATCAATCCGAAAGATCGTTTAGATGCAGTAAATGAGATTTTAAAGCAAGGAACTCCGGATCAGAAAATTCTGGAAAAGGTAGCAATGGGAAATTATGATCAAGGTGATCGTTTACATGATAGATATTGGAAAGTTCGCAAGGCTGCAGTAGGTGGACTTGATAAAATTGATGCTTTGGAGGCAGTTATAAAACAAGATGGTCATTTTCAAGTTATCGATGCTGCTGAAGATAGGCTCAAAGCGTTGTTTGACACTGCTCCGGTACCACCGCAAGGACCAACAATGTAGATAAGTTCTTTGTTGCTTATATTTAAGTTAAAGGCATTTTTTAAGGGGCTGACACCTAATATTGTTCTTTAAGGAGAGATTTAATACCAATTAGCCTTCATCGAATGAGTTTATCCATGGAAATGCTGTAATTGACCGGACAATATTCTGTTTATCTGCGTAGTGGTTCATGGCTTCACAAAGTTTGTTTTCCACGGCTTCCATGGAATCAAAAACAATGTTGTGAAAGAACTTTTCACGCATCTCGTTCCACAT
>JAGLRU010000206.1 GCA_023136145.1 Alphaproteobacteria bacterium | reverse complement strand
TTTCTTATGAAACGCCATTTATCGCCTGATTATTGTACAGTTGTAAAAGAACTTTCTCAATGCTTTATTTGATACCATAAAGAAGTCTCGGAGACGAGAAAAGGGAGCTGCTGATATAATATCGTATGTGATTAGTAAGGCTCTGCTATCGGCGTGAAATAGCCTTCGCATCGTGTGGCAATACAGTGGCAACCGCTGAGTGATGGAAAACCGCATACACCAGCCAGTCCTTTTTGGACGCAGTACTCTTGTACCAGCTTCGGATTCGTTTTTGCCGCCTTGTTCACGCACATCGGGTAAGAACCACAGCAGTTACCGACATCTTTGATGACACAGTCGGCATCAACTTGGCAGGAATAGTCGATACTTTTCTGATAATCTTCTAGTGGAGTTGCATTGGCAGGTATGGTATGCGCTCCCCACAGAAAGAACAGGATGACAAGCCTCGTGGCGAGAAATATTTTTGTTTTGGAGGTTTTTGTTTTTAACTTTTTCACGATTTTCTTTTCGTTTTTTTTACTTTAATGAATTTCACCATTTATATAGTTCTTTTATTTCGCGTAAAATCATAAGGAAGCTCTGAACAAGTTCATTATCGTCATTTTTGTGAAAATGGGAATTCATTCTTATCGGTAGCTTTTATATAGATGAATTTTTTGTATGCTGAACTGTTTCTTCTATAAGTGCTGTAATAGAAGGAATGCAACCCTTGAAGCGTAGAGACGTTCAGAGATATACTGAAAATCAAAAAATGGGGTATCAATCTGGTGCGCGGAAGCTGCTTTTTTCTTATATTTTTCATTTTATTGACGATTTTCCCAGCTTATGCGGCGGGTAGTCAGGCGGTGCTACAAATTGAGGGCATTCGTTATAGTGGAACGGGCGTGAAAAGCCGTATCGTGCTTGACCTCAACCGGAAAACGGATTTTAGGGCTTTTATGCTTGGCGACCCTTACCGTGTTGTGCTTGATCTTCCCGTGGCAGAGTGGAAAACATTCAGATCTCGGTTTATTTCGGACAGTATCGTTAAATCCTATCGCAGCGGGGAATTGAATGATGGACTGACGCGCGTTATTTTTGACATAAAGAAATCGGCTGTTATTGCGAATATCTTCACGCTTGGTAAAGATGGCTTTAATAAAGATCGTCTGGTGATTGATTTGGAAAAGTCTTCCTTTTCTCTCTTTGACGCTCGTAAAGGAAATGTTTTTGGTAACCGCCATTTAAAGGTGGGTGGTGTTTTCAAAACGCTTACAAAATCGGAGTACAGAGCTGTTGAGAACAACATTATCAAAGCGTCCGTTCCGACCAGTGCATCCGTTCCACTTCCCAAACGGAAGCCGGGAAAATATACGATTGTTATCGATCCGGGACATGGCGGTGGGGACCCGGGAGCTGTCAGCAACGGTGTGAAGGAAAAGACTATTACTTTGGCGGTGGCTCTGGAATTGAGGCGACAGCTTGAGGAGACTGGTCGCTACAAGGTAGTGATGACACGAAACAGGGACGTATATGTCAAGCTCCATGAACGGGTGGAGATTGCAAGGCGCATGAATGGAGACCTATTTATCTCAATTCACGCGGACAAGATAAACCGTTCTAGGGTGAGGGGAGCATCAGTTTATACCCTTTCCGAAAAGGCATCGGATGCGGAGACGGAGAGGTTGGCTGATGATGAAAATAACTCTGGTTTCGTGGCGGGCGTTGATCTCAGTCAAGAAACTCAGGACGTGGCGAATATTCTCCTAGACTTGGCAATGCG
>JAGLRU010000205.1 GCA_023136145.1 Alphaproteobacteria bacterium | reverse complement strand
TGGTGGAGGCACCGTTATTGCGTGTTCGGGTTCCATTGACGGCTAGAACAATATTGGCATCGTTACCGCCGGGATTACTAACTGAGAAATTGCCGAACCGGATCGCTGCCTTTTCAACAATGCTGGCAGCACTAGCAACGCTAACGCCGTCGTGTCCGGTATAACTGACAAAATCCGCTCGCGCCGACAGGGAGCAGAAAACAAAAATAGTGAAAGAAAAGACGAAGAAGAGTTTTTTCATGAGATGACTTTAGCAGCCTATCAGAAAACTCACAATATACAGTTGTATATAGCCATGCAAAACCCCCGCGCTTTTTAGGCGCAGGGGCTTTGGAGTTTGTAGTTAGTCAAACCAAATATCAATAACTAACCATAATGTGGTATGTTCCTGCATAACGTCCGGGATTGTAAGCAGCAACAGTAGTTGATGTATAAAGTGTCGCTCCCACCCGGAGAATAGCTGCACCGCCGACAAGAGCAATTTTATCGCCATAGCCGTCAGAAGCACCTTTGGTTGAGTCAAGACCGCTATAACCATCGGTTCCATCGTCACTATCAAAGGTGAAATCTTTGACGGTAAACGTTTGTCCACCGACAGGACCGGTCAACGTTGCACGATTGTCCGGGTGATTCGAATCAATAATCTGACCGGTATCGTCGGAAAAGGAAATATAAACATCCTGTGTTCCCGTTCCTTCAGCTCCGGCGTTAACCGTATAAAAGCCTGGTGCCTGACCGCCGGTTTCCAGATCGCTTCCGTCAATAATACCGCTATGACCAGCATCAAGACCGTAAAGCAGGGTGATTTCACCTCCTGCTGTCGTGCGCGTTCCTGTTTCGCTCAGGATGATGGTGCTAACGTCCGCAACGCAGGCACCCGGTATCGTGCATGCGACGGCGAAGTTGCCGAATTTGATTTCCGATACTTCGTCTATAGCCAGAACGCCCGTAACACTAGCACTGATATGACCAAGGTCGGAGACTTCATCTGCCGCCAACGCCTGTGGTGAACTGAATACAAGCACCGCCACCGCCGAAACCATTACAGTTTTTATAAGTGTACTTTTAATTATATCCATAACCTCTTACTCCTCAATTCTTGAGTCCCTTGAAAGGCTGTCGGGGTGACAGGACCTAATATCCCTATTGTCTCTTGAATCGGTTAAATATGGCTTAATGTGTGGATAAGTCCGGTAATATTATAAAAAATAAGCAAAATGAATAAGTTATGGAATTGTCTTCATTCAATAAAGGTTGGTGGTTGCTATATCAATAATTTTTCAAAACAGTTAGAATTTCTTGGGGATGTTTCAATTGGGGGTTTACCTATGATGGTTTTAGGTGATTTCTCGTCATTTCTCTTTCTCCCGCGAGGGGAGAGGAGAGTTTTGGTTTTTGCAGTCCTCTTGACTTTTCTTTTCCCGATTTCTTATGTCCACGCTGATGAATCAACCTCACCTCCAACGATTCCACGTGAAGATTTGATGCAACTGGGACGGGATTTTCTTTCTGGAGTCGGCAAAAGTCTGGGGGAAGCTGATCTATTTCTTGTGGGCGCTGGAAAAATCAAACTAGCGGAGCATAAATCAAGAACACGACTTCCCGATAATGAACCTCTGATATTCAATGCTATCGTCGGGAAGGAAAGGGTGTATCTCAAGCATGATATTTACGCCATCAAACGTGGTGACCGTCTGATGGTCTCGCTTGGAGATTTTTGCAGTGCTGCCGATCTCGCTATCTCGGTTTATGCTAAAGCTGGAAAGGCGGAAGGCTGGTTTATCCGCGAAAATCAGAGATTCTTCTTCGATGCGAAAAAAAGCAGCGTCTCCATCATGGGAAAGACGGAGCAAATTAATCCAGATGATATAGATACAGATTCAAACTATATTCTTGTCTCTACCGCCATGCTGGAAAAATGGTTCGGCCTTAATTTCTCCTATAATTTTGCCAGTTTGATGCTCCACATTGAAACGACTCAGCTTTTGCCTGTGGAGGAGGCATATCTACGCAAAAAACGGCGTAAGTCAAAGCGTTATGCCAAAAGCAATGTAACCTCACTTCCACTGCAAAAAACGCCCTACACTCTCGCCGCTCTGCCTTATATAGACACGAATATTTCCAGCAACTGGAGCAAGTCGCCCGGAAATACAGCCTCTAAATCCGCAAGCTGGTCCACAATCTACACCGGCGATTTTGCCGGATTTAGCACGCAGGCATTCACTTCGGGAGCAGCAAATTTCGACAATATCGATACTCTCACCTCGCTTCGCTTAGTTATGGGTCGCGATGATCCTGATGGAAGACTTCTAGGGCCACTGCATGCAACGTCTTATCGGTTCGGAGATGTGAACACGGTTTCTTTGGGAATGATCGATTTAGGTGCGCAGGAAAAAGGCATTAGGATTACGAATAAACCTGCTGACGTGACTACCGAAACTTCTACCGATATTCGTGGAAATGTCCAGCCCGGCTGGGATGTCGAGCTTTACCGCAACGCTTCTTTTATCAATATCCATCGCGCCGGTTCCGACGGACAATACCTTTTCGAGAAAGTCGATCTTGTGCCGGGCGACAATGACATTAAGCTTTTATTCTATAGTC
>JAGLRU010000204.1 GCA_023136145.1 Alphaproteobacteria bacterium | reverse complement strand
GGAACTGGCAAGACGGACATTCATCTTCTGCTCGTAATCACCTCTGATCGTGGTTTGTGTGGAGGGTTCAACGGTTCAATTGCACGCATGGCACGTCTTAGGGTGCGGGATCTAACCGATGCCGGAAAAGATGTCAAAATTATCTGCATCGGGCGAAAGGGTCGAGATGTTCTAAAACGCGAATATGCTGATAAAATCATTCATACGTTTGAAGGGGTTGGAAGAAAGCATCTTAATTTCGAGAATGCACAGGAGGTGTCGCAGATAGTCCTAGACATGGCAAGACGCCGCGATTTTGACGTATTCTCAGTTATCTACAACCAGTTTGAATCTATAATGTCCCAAATCCCGACAACTCAACAACTGGTTCCAATCGCCATCCACGCGGATGAGAAAAAACAAAACAGCTCCGTAACACAATATGATTTTGAGCCTTCTGAAAAAGAGATATTTGACAAACTTCTGCCGCGTAACCTGACAGTACAAATTTTCCGCGCTCTGCTAGACAGTGCCGCAGGCGAGCAAGCAGCTCGCATGACCGCAATGGACAACGCAACCCGCAACGCAGGGGACATGATCGACAAACTGACGCTCCGCTACAACCGCGCGCGTCAAGCGTACATAACGAAAGAGCTGATTGAAATTATTTCGGGGGCTGAGGCGGTATAACTCCCCCTACCCCCGCTGAATGGCATCGAGATTAAAAGGAGAAATAAAAAATGGTAAAAGTGGCAACTAGAAACGAAGGCGCAACGGGCAAAGTTACCCAAGTGATGGGCGCAGTCGTAGACGTGCAATTCAAAGGCAATCTGCCCAAGATTTTGAACGCATTGACCATGACTAACGACGGCAAGCCGCTGATCCTCGAAGTAGCTCAGCATCTTGGCGAAAGCACCGTGCGCACCATTGCTATGGATTCAACTGAAGGCATCGTTCGCGGTCAGCCCGTTGCCGATACAGGAACACAAATTCGCGTTCCTGTTGGGCCCGGAACACTGGGACGCATCATCAACGTTATTGGCGATCCGATTGACGATCGCGGCCCAATTGATGCCAAAGAACGCCATCCAATCCACCGCGCTGCTCCGAGTTTCACGGAACAGTCCACCGAAACGCAAATGCTCGTCACCGGCATCAAAGTCGTTGATCTGTTGGCACCGTATCTGAAGGGCGGCAAGATTGGCCTTTTCGGTGGTGCGGGCGTTGGAAAGACTGTTATGATTATGGAGCTTATCAATAACGTCGCGATGAAGCACGGTGGAGTGTCCGTGTTCGCAGGCGTTGGTGAGCGAACCCGCGAGGGGAACGATCTATACCATGAAATGATTGATTCCGGTGTTATCAAGCTAGACGAAAAAGGCTCGAAAGTTGCGCTTGTGTACGGCCAAATGAACGAGCCACCAGGGGCACGCGCACGAGTTGGTCTAACGGGTCTAACAGTCGCTGAATATTTCCGCGACATTGAAGGTCAAGATGTCCTATTCTTTGTGGACAACATCTTCCGCTTTACGCAAGCTGGTGCAGAAGTGTCAGCACTGTTAGGGCGGATGCCTTCCGCAGTTGGCTACCAACCAACACTAGCGACTGAAATGGGGGTGTTGCAGGAGCGTATTACTTCAACAAATAAAGGCTCTATCACATCCGTTCAGGCGATTTATGTTCCGGCTGATGACTTGACCGATCCGGCACCAGCAACCTCCTTCGCTCACCTTGACGCGACAACGGTTCTATCCCGCCAGATCGCTGAAATGGCAATTTTCCCGGCGGTTGATCCACTCGATTCCACCAGCCGAATCCTCGATCCGCGTATAATCGGAGAGAGACATTACAATGTCGCTCGTGATGTACAGAAGACATTGCAGGGGTACAAGGCATTGCAGGACATTATCGCGATCATGGGTATGGACGAATTGTCCGAAGACGACAAACTTATCGTTGCCCGCGCGCGCAAGATACAACGTTTCCTCTCACAGCCATTTTATGTGGCGCAGATATTCACTGGAACACCAGGCGTATTCGTGCCACTAGAAGACACCATCAAAGGATTCGAGGGCATCGTGAACGGTACCTACGACTCCATACCGGAAGCAGCCTTCTACATGGTCGGAACAATTGAGGGTGCCATCGAAAAGGCAAAGAAAATGATAAAAGAAGCTGCGTAGTATTTTTGAAACTACAGAGAACGCAGAAAGCGCAGAGAAAAGAGGTAGTGTGAAGCGGACAGGAAAAAATGGCTAAACTTTTAACAAACAAAACACTTCGCATCGAGCTAATCTCGCCGGAGAGCATCATGATTTCTGAGGATGCTGTTATGGTGTTGATTCCGGGCGAGATGGGAGATTTCGGGGTTCTGGCGGGACACATATCACTGTCATCCTCTCTACGTCCAGGTGTCGTCTCTGTACATCTACCCTCCGGCGAAGTGAAAAAGATATTCGTTGCACGCGGATTTGCAGACATAAACGGGGAGCTTTGCTCTATACTCGCCGAAGATGCCGTAAACGTAAACGACCTGAACCGCACAGAAATAGAAAACACCCTTAAAGCTTTACAGGCTGACCTTGATATTAAAAAAGACGATCCTGTCAGATTCGCACACATCCAACGACAAATTGTCATCATGGAAGCAAAGATTATCGCCTGTACGCAACCTTCCTCCAGCTTAAACGTGAAAAATTCCATTGAAACTGGAGCGGATCATTCCTAATTCTGTTTTATAAATGCAGCATTCTCCAAAAAATATTTTCAAAATCCTCTTCTCTTCAAGTGTAGGCAACTTAAAGAAACGAAAATCAAT
>JAGLRU010000203.1 GCA_023136145.1 Alphaproteobacteria bacterium | reverse complement strand
GCGACACCCGCATAGTCTCCGGTTGTTGGTGCTTTTAGGTATATTGTTTTATTTGCACTCATGCTGATATTGCCGTAGTCACCGTAGGACAATCCGCCGGAATTGGTAAGTATGATTGTCACGTCTGTACCGGAAATACTGCCGCCGCCGGAAACATCGAAGTCACCGCCGTCCATGATATAAACCCCCGGATTCAACGTAATCTCGTTAGTGCCCACGATTGTAAGCCCACCACAGAACACTCCAGGATTCAGAGTTGCATCGTGGGTATATCTATTATTGTCGTGATCCATATTCCATTCCGGGCAAGATGCAAAAGCGGGAATAGTCAGATCAACGTATGGATCCGCTGTTGGAGCTGCATTCGTGCGTAGTTTTGTATAAGTGAAGTCGGGAGAACCCGTTATGTCGTAACCGCCGACAATTTTGACTTCTCCCACGTTTATTTGTACGTTACCGACCAATGATAGGGCACTGCTGCTGTCCGAATTTACGGCAATGCCGCATGTTGGGGAATCCATATCTACTGTACCGGCAGCCTCAACGGCACCAACTTCGTTTTGATCGAGACCTAGAATGCAGAAAGGACCACCCGCTATCTCTATTGCTGAGGCTGTTGTAACGGCATAAACGGTTTTATCGATAAACACGCTTGAAAACCAGACATCCACTTTTTGCTGAATGTCTACTTTGACGGTACGCACTGCGCTGTCTGGGTCTGTTGTTACAGTAATCTCCAGAGTTCCATCCTGAGTAGGATCATAACCGTTGTTCTCTGCCTCCCTCAGTGCCGCATCTTCAATTTCTGATTCCGAGCTGCCATTGGCGATATCCCACGCTCCAGCCAAAGCTGCTGCATCCGCCGCAGTTTGCAAATGACGGCGTGTCATCAGCCAACTGCTGATATCAATACCGGCTCCGGCCATGCCGATAATTACCGGAAATAGCAAAGCGGCTATTGGAAGAATAGAAGCTGTTTCCGAGCAACCATATCTCCAGAAAACACCAGACCTGTTGAACATGTCTTTATCCCCCATAAGCGAGAAAAAATTCCACCATCTTTTATTTTATGCTTTCAAGCTTAAGCGTTTGCTAATTTTTGATAAAAACAATAACAATTTCAACAGGATAAAATTGTCATAAAATTATATAACAGTTTGTTCTCTCTGCGGACTTTGCGTTTTCTGTAGTTCAAAACTACCGTCATGCCGGACGTGTTCCGGCACCCAAAAGGCTGTCCAGCCACCATAAGATACAATGAGACGCGCAGACGCGCTTCCAGACTCTCGTGCGGAGGCGGGGGTGAGAAGTTGTTTTACTTCCTCAGAATGATAGAGGAGAGATAGCCAGCCATAAATTTTTGTCCACATATTTAAGTTATTGTTATTAAACGATTGTCTTTATTTAGTTAAAAAAATGTTAAGTTTTAAGTTGATATGTTTATAGAGAATCGGTTATTTTGAATTTATTAAAGAGTTTCGAGATGTGGTTTAAAGAATTTCGAGATGCTGTGTAAATTGTAATCCTGCAAAGGCTATTTTTTTGAAAGGAACTTACTATGGGCGAAGAGGCAAAAGAGATTTTTTTCGTGGAAGTTTTTGACAATGCTGTGAAGGGAGTTAAGGTTGGCGATCATATGCCTGATGGCACAGTTTGCTTTGATGTTAACCCAGAAAAGAATACGGCAAAATTTGTGCCTGAAGACATCTTCGTCGACAATACCACGTCAGGCAATCGGTGGGGTGCTCTTGAAGATGTGAACAATCAGAGACTGCATGGTCATAGCGACTGGCGTCTACCCGAGAGCGAAGATGGAAAAAATCTCGTTAAGGAATGGGGTAAGGTTGCTCCGTCTGAATTGCAGAGGGATGGAAATCCGCTTTTCTGGGGTGAGGGTGTATCCGATAATTTCAGGCGTATCCGCGAGGTTGGAGGTAATAAGATGGACGATAGTGTAGTGGGCTATTACGGCAGCCGTTTTACCGATCCGCTCCCGGTTACCGTTGTTCGCAGTGTTTCTATGACATTTAATCCAAAGTAGATAAAGAGTGATTTTGGTAAAAGGCGTGATTTTATAGTAATCGCAGCTAGTCTAGCAATTTGAGATAATTATCGACAGAGTGCGCAGAGGATGCAGGGAAATTTGTTCTCTCTGCGAACTCTGCGTTTTCTGTAGTTCAAAAGTCTGCGTAAAAGCGGCAACAGAAGAAAAAATCCCCACAGATAAACACAGATAAGGGAAGTTTTTAGGGACTCCTTTAAGGTACTTATTTCCGGCAAATCTTCCCGAACAGGTCATATTCATCTGATTTTGTGATTTTGACATCCACGATGTTGCCTTGCTTTAGATTTTTTCCAATGATGTGCACTACGCCGTCGACTTCCGGCGCGTCGGCACTGGAACGTCCGACGGCTCCGGTTTCGCCAATCTCATCAATTATCACCGGAAGGATTTTGCCGACTTTGGCTTTGAGTTTTTCAGCACTGATAGTCTGCTGCAACTGCATAAATCTGTGCCAGCGTATTTCTTTGACTTCTTCGGGAACGTGGGGATTTATTTTATTCGATTCTGCACCTGTTACCGGCTCGTATTTAAAGCAGCCCACGCGGTCAAGTTTTGCTTCTTTCATCCAGTCCAGAAGGATTTCAAAGTCTTCGTCTGTTTCGCCGGGAAATCCGACAATAAAGGTTGAGCGGATCGTAAGGTCGGGGCATATCTTCCGCCAGTTCTGAATACGCGAAAGCGTCTTTTCCTGATGTCCCGGTCGGCGCATGTTTTTCAGCACAGAAGGGCTGGCGTGCTGTAATGGAATGTCGATGTATGGCAGGATTTTCCCATCGTTCATAAGCTCAAAGACTTCATCGACATGAGGGTATGGGTAGATGTAGTGCAAACGTATCCACGCATCCAGTTCTCCCAACTCGCGGCAAAGATTAATAAACTTTGTGCGGATCGTGCGATTTTTCCACGGATAGGATTGGTATTTCACGTCAGTTCCGTAAGCACTAGTATCTTGCGAGATCACCAGAATTTCTTTTACGCCTGCATTAACGAAACGCTCCGCTTCGTCTAGCACCTGAATAATTGGACGGCTGACGAGTGAACCGCGCAGCTTCGGAATGATGCAAAATGAACAGCGATTATTGCAGCCCTCGGAAATTTTCAAGTAGGCGTAATGGTGCGGAGTGAGTTTGATACCATGTGGCGGCACTAGATCAACATTAGGGTCATGAAGTGGAGGAGCGGCAAGGTGAACGGCATTTATCACCGCCTTATATTGATGCGGTCCCGTGACTGTCAGAACTTTAGGATACGCCTTTGTGATGCTTTCCGGTTCCGCACCCATGCAGCCGGTGACGATAACGCGATCATTGGCATTCATTGCATCGCCGATGGCTTCGAGCGACTCTTTTTTAGCACTATCGAGAAAGCCACAGGTGTTTACGATCACCACATCCGCGTCTTCACAAGATGGCGAGAACTGATACCCCTCCGAGCGCAGTTGCGTCATGATACGCTCGGAATCAACCAAAGCTTTCGGACAACCAAGGCTGATGATGGCAACTAACGGCGGTGTTTTTTCTTTGGCGGTGTTTTTCTTTTTGATGGTCAATGGGTTCCTGCTTTTTTTATGTAAAAATTATTCTGTTGTGCCACGCTTATCTTTCTGCTAAATAGCACATCATGAGCAGGAAAGTATTAAAAAAGAAGTCGGATGCTGCGCTGGAGGCGGTTGTGAAGCGTTATGCGGTAGCAGTGACGGACGCGGTGATGGAAACCATCGATCCTGACGATCCGAATGATCCAATCGCTCGCCAGTATATGCCCTCTGTAGAAGAGTTGACGATTTCACCGCAGGAGAGTGATGACCCAATCGGTGATGCTGTTCATTCGCCGATAAAAGGGATTGTGCATCGCTATCCTGATCGTGTGCTGCTGATGCCGGTGCAGGTGTGTCCGGTACATTGCCGATTTTGTTTTCGTCGCGAGAAGGTTGGATTGGACGGCGGTGCGCTCTCACCACGGGAATTAAAAGATGCGCTGGATTATATCCGTAACACTCTGCAAATATGGGAGGTTATTCTCACCGGTGGCGATCCGTTTATGTTATCGCCGAGGCGTATTGCTAAATTGATGGGAGAACTGGAAAAGATCAACCATATAAAGGTGATCCGTTTCCATACGCGGGTGCTGGTTGCTGACCCGAAGCGGGTTACTCGTGAGCTTGTAGCTGCACTTGAAAGCGAAAAAGCCGTTTATGTCGTTGTTCATTGTAACCATGCGCGAGAGTTAACAGATAAGGTTAAAATAGCCGTACAACTTTTTGTTAAGGCCGGGATTCCTTTGCTGTCACAATCTACGTTGCTAAAAGGTGTTAATGACAGTACTGAGATATTGGAAGCTTTGTTTCGCGCCTTAACGGAGATGCGGATAAAACCCTATCAACTGCATCATCTTGATTTTGCTCACGGAACCAGTCATTTTCGTTTATCAATAGAAGAGGGACGCGCGCTCACTTCAGCATTGCAGGGAAACTTGTCTGGCATCGCTCAAGCACAGTATATGCTCGATATCCCAGGCGGCTTTGGCAAGATTCCCGCTGGAGTGGAATGGATTAAGAAAAAAGGCGACCATTATATTGTGACCGACTGCAAGGGATGCAACACATACTACAAAGGCAAGTAAATGAAATTTTCATTATACAATCAAAGCGACATTGAAAAAATCAAACAGCTATTCACTAAGACGTTTTCAGATTCAGAAGGACAATCAGAAGGTTTTTTGATTGGAAACCTAGCCTATGATTTAATGAGCAGTACAAATAGTAATGATCTTTATGGATTTATAGCTACTAAAAATAAAGAAGTCATCGGTAGCATCTTTTTTTCTAGGTTGGTGTTTGAAAATGAGTCTAATGCTTTTCTTTTATCTCCAGTAGCAATACACACAAGTCATCAAGGAAAAGGAATTGGTCAGAAATTGATTAATTTTGGTCTTAATATCTTAAAAGAGAAAGGAGTAGGGCTTGTATTTACTTATGGTGACCCTAGATTCTACTCCAAAGTTGGATTTGACCATATAGCAGAAGAATTAGTGAAAGCCCCCTTAATATTACGTTATCCAGAAGGGTGGTTAGGTCAATCATTGGTTAGTAATGAAATTAAACAGATTACTGGCAAATCGCGTTGTGTGGATGCACTTAATAAGCCTGAATATTGGTAATATACACATTAACAGTAACTTGTTTTTTGCCTAAAATTAGTGCATATATTTTAAGCACATAGAAAATAGGTGATTATTATGAACAAAGTAGATTTTTCAGAGGAAGAATTGGAAGAAATTTCAAATCCGGTTAAGTCAGAAACTCTTCCGGTACTGTCGATGATGAACGCACTGCCGGATCCAGTGGTTTGTTTCAATCGCGATTTGATGATCCGCTATAATAACCATTCCGCACGATCATTTTTTCGGCTAAACGACGAGCAGTTTTTAAAGAAGGATATGGTTGAACTGCTGGGAGATGAAAACATTGTTATTAAATCCGTGAAAACAGCCGTTCGAGAAAATAAAAGCCTCACGTTGCACGATGTAGGTGTAAAAGGAAGACCAGTTAGCAGTGTTATTATTCTACCTGTAGAAATTAATGCGTGGTACTTGTTAATGTTTCACCAACGGTACATGACTCTGGGTGATGAGTGGAACGAGAAGACGAAGTACTCGATGCATGATACTCAGAGAAAAATACATATGATGCAGTATGAGATCAGGAATCCTCTTGCAAGTATTCTTAGTGCGGTTCAGCGTCTCGAAAAATCAAAACAGATAAGCGACGAGGACAGAGAACTAACCAACGGGATTGGTCACGAGGCATTGAAGATTCAGGAGGGGATGAAAAATCTCATGATTTTAAATGAGGTTCAGTATAGACTGTATGGATCTACCAATTTGCACGAAATCCTTAATCGCGTTATCCAAATGATTCATGAGAAGTATGGATCAGATATTAAAATTGAAAAGAAATTCGATCCTTCTATGCCTAATATTCGTGGCGATTTCGATACTATGATTCATGCACATATGAACATTATTAAAAACGCCATTGAAGCACTTCCTGATAAAAAAGGAAAGATTTCCCTCCGTACTTTCTACGACAAAGCTGCCGGTTTAAATATCGAGATTGAAGACAACGGTATGGGTATTCCGCCAGATAAGATTAACCATATTTTCCAACCTCATTTCACTACGAAGACTGATGGGCAAGGGATGGGGCTACCGGTTGCGTCAAAGATTATTGACGAGCATGGAGGAACTATCAACGTAAAGAGCGAACCGGGGAAGACAGTTTTCAAGATTAACCTTCCCGTTCTGGAGGACAACTTTTAATCATGAGTGTCGGAAAAACCCTTCTGAGCGATGGCGATGAGCTGTCCCTTCGCTCCGTTTCTTCCCTGACGGCTGAAAACCTGCCTCAAATGGTGAACAGGCTGCTTGGAGAATATTTTGCAGCTCATCGCGGGATGATGCCTCCGGCGGGGTTGTATGGTCGCGTCTTGCGCGAAGTAGAAAAGCCTCTGATCGAGCAGACGCTTCTTATAACCAGCGGAAATCAAATCAAGGCGGCGGCGATTCTTGGGCTAAACCGCAATACGCTCCGAAAGAAAATCAATGAACTGGGTATTGAGGTTAAGAAATAATGTCCTCTTCTGTTTCCGATTTCGGATACATGCAAAAAATACTCCGCTTTGCTTCAAGGCTGGCATTGTCGCGGAGGGTGGCGGTTTTTCTTACCGTTGCGGCTGTTTTATCATGCCTAGCTACTTATTCTGTTCTGACGAAACGTTCAACAGACATCGACACGGTTTATTGGCTCCTTAACCTCGATCTGGTGCTGTTGCTGTTGATGGGAACTTTGGTTTCTCGCCAGATAGTACGCCTCTGGAGCGAGAAGAAGCGCGGTATTGCTGGAGCGAAGCTGCACGTTCGGCTTGTGTTTGTGTTCGGCTTGCTGGCGGCTGCACCTGCTATTCTGATGGCAATTTTCTCCTCGATTTTTCTCTATTTTGGCATTCACGCATGGTTCAATGATCGCGTTGGAACCGCAGTTCAAGAATCCCTCGAAGTGGCTCAGGCGTATCTCAGGGAGCATCAGCAGGTGATGAGGGCGGACGTTTTGGCGATGGCTAACGATTTGAATCGGGAGGCCGCTTCGTTGGCCGGAAATCAGAATGCTTTCAACGAGTACATGCAGATGCAGTCGCAATTGAGGAACTTGCCGGAAGCTATCGTCCTGACATCCAGCAGAGACATGCGAGCGCATTCGAAGTTGTCCTTTACGCTAGAGCTTGAGAAGCTCCCGCAGAAAGTACTGCAAGATGCTCAAAACGGAAACGTAATGCTTATGACGGGTGACGGTCATGATCGCATCCGCGCTCTTGTCAGACTGGACAGATTTCTTGACAGTTATCTTTATGTTGGGCGACTGGTGGATGCCTCCGTTCTGGCGCATGTGCAAAAGACGGAGGAGGCCGTCAGGGAATATACGACTTTGCTTGGACGAAAATCGCATTTGCAGGTCTCCGTGACAGCTATGTTTATGGCGGTGGCTCTTCTGTTACTTTTGGCGGCGGTCTGGTTCGGGTTGGTTTTTTCTGAACAGTTGGTGACACCAATCAGCTCACTTATAAGAGCCGCCGAGCGCGTTAGGAGGGGCGATCTGGGGGCGAGGGTGCCGGAATCCGCCCGTGATGACGAAATCGCTCTGCTAGGACGAGCGTTTAACAAGATGACCAGCCAAATTCAGGGGCAGCGGGATGAATTGATTGCTGCTAACCGGATGCTTGATGAGCGTAGCTGTTTTACCGAGGCGGTTTTGTCCGGCGCATCTTCTGGCATTATTGGCCTTGATGCAGAGGGAGTTATCACTCTTGCAAATTCGAGGGCGGGTGAACTGCTAACCGGCGTGGGCTCTTTGGAGCTTACCGGAGGGAAACTGGTCGATTTTATTCCAGATGCGGCGGAACTGCTGAAAAAGATACATCAGACCCCCGACAAGCCAGCATCTCTCCAGCTTGAATTTGCTGCTGGCGACGGTCCACTTAAAACTATATTTTTACGCATCACAGCAGAGCAGGGCAGTGATGGTTCAGTGGCGACGATAGATGATATTTCCGCGCTCGTATCGGCGCAGCGGAAATCTGCATGGGCTGACGTAGCGCGGCGAATTGCTCATGAAATCAAAAACCCTCTGACTCCAATTCAGCTTTCTGCTGAGAGGTTGAAAAGACGGTATCTACCACAAATCCACGACGATCCAGAGACTTTTGAAAAGTGTACCGATACTATAATACGGCAGGTTAATAACATCGGGCATATGGTGAACACGTTTTCGGATTATGCACGGATGCCAGTGGCGAAAAAACAAACTGAAAATGTCGTTGAAGCGTGTCAGGATGCGTTGGTGCTGCAAAGTCATGCGTATCCAGATATCAAGTTTGAGTTTACCTCATCTGAACCAGTTATCACAGCCAACTGCGATCGTTCCCAACTCGCGCAGATTATCACAAATCTTTTGCAAAACGCGATTGATTCTATTCAGGAAGGCAGACAACAAAATCCGTTTGATGGCAATGTGAAACTGGTCTTGGAGCAAAAAGGAGATAATATTTCCATTTCTGTTGAGGATAATGGAGTCGGTTTACCGGAGAAAGTGCGTGATCAACTTCTTGAGCCTTATGTAACGACTAAAAAGAAGGGTTCTGGTCTTGGCCTTGCTATTGTTAAGAAAATTATGGAGGATCATAACGGAAGTGTGGTATTGGAAGATAGTATCTGTCAAAATGCAGAGTCTGGTGCAAAAGCTACAATTGTTTTTCCAAGGGATGTGAAGTCTTAAAAAAATGGCAGCAAATATTCTCATTGTAGACGATCAGGACGATATCCGGCTTCTTATTCAGGGCGTTCTGGATGATGAAGGGTATGAGACCTCGGCGGCAAAAGATTTTGAAACTGCTGTAAATATTATTGCTGAGAAAACTCCAGATATGGTCGTGCTTGATATTTGGCTGGAAGGCAGCGAAATGGACGGTATGGATCTTCTTAGAAAGCTGATTAATAGTCATCCGGGTCTTCCCATTGTTATGATTAGTGGTCACGGCAATATTGAGACTGCCGTATCGGCAATCCAAATCGGTGCTTATGATTTTATTGAGAAGCCGTTTAATGCCGATAAGCTGTTGGTTTTGACTCAGCGTGCTTTGGAAGCTGGACGGTTACGTCGTGAAAATCAGGAACTTCGTATTTGGACGTTGGATGGTGAGACGGAATTATATGGAGATTCATATCTGATTCAGCAAGTGCGTCAAAATATTGAGCGGGTAGCACCGACCGGCAGTCGTGTTCTTATTACTGGCAACACCGGAACCGGAAAAGATGTCGCAGCGCGGATGATTCACAAAAATTCAAAACGGGCGGACAAAAATTATGTCGTTCTAAACTGCGCGATTTTGTCTCCAGAACGCATCGAAATGGAGCTGTTCGGAGTCGAAAACGCAACGGGATGCAAGCATGGCGTTCTGGAGCAGGCCAACGGCGGAACGCTGTTTCTGGATGAAGTGGCGGACATGCCTTTGGAAACGCAGGCCAAAATCGTCAGGGCTTTGCAGGATCAGTATTTCACACGCATCAATGGCAACGGTAGAATCGAAGTTGACGTGCGCGTGATCGCAGCGACCAACCAGAAGCTTCAAGAGTTGATGGAAGAGGGGAAATTTCGGCAAGACCTTTATTACAGGCTAAACGTGGTGCCGATAGAAATGCCCTCCTTACAAGATCGTATAAATGATATTCCAATGTTGGCCGATTATTTTATGCATCATGCGGCGTTGAAGTCCAATACGACGGCTCGTGTTTTCGATCCTGACGCGATTGCATTAATGCAGTCCTACGACTGGCCGGGCAATGTTCGGCAATTAAGAAACGTGATTGGATGGTTGCTGATTATGGTTGCGGGAGATGAGGATCAGCCAATCACGGCGGATATGATGCCTTCGGATCTCAAGCAAAAAGCGGCAGATATGATACATGGGCAGGGCGTGGTTGAACTGATGTCTAAGCCTCTGCGCGAAGCACGCGAGATTTTTGAACGTGAGTATCTGCTGTCGCAGGTTAATCGCTTCGGTGGCAATATCTCGAAAACGGCAGGATTTATCGGGATGGAACGTTCGGCATTGCATCG
>JAGLRU010000202.1 GCA_023136145.1 Alphaproteobacteria bacterium | reverse complement strand
TGCCTTCTGTCGAGGAAAAACATCATGCCTGTATCTCTTTTGATGAATTACCCAAGCTGTTACAGGCGATAGATTCCAGAGAGAACAATATGAGCAAAACGGCCATGCAGCTATTGGCTTTGATATTTGTACGCACTAGCGAATTAATCGGCGCAAAGTGGGAAGAAATCGACTGGAACCGCGAGGAATGGAATATCCCCGCATCACGCATGAAAATGAAACGTCCTCACATGGTGCCGCTTTCCCGGCAGACACTGACAATCCTGAAAGGCTTGCAAACAGTTACAGGAGACAAGCCATATATCTTTCACAGCTTCGCCAGTAAATCCAGACATATCAGTAATGGTGCCGTACTCATGGCATTGCGGCGCATGGGCTATCAGGGGCGCATGACAGGGCATGGTTTCAGAAGTCTTGCCAGTACCATTCTGAATGAAAAGGGCTATCCGCCCGATGTGATCGAGCGTCAGCTTGCCCATGAGGATCAAGACAAAATCCGTTCCGCCTATAACCGCGCCGAGTACCTTCTGGAGCGCAAAAAAATGATGCAGGATTATGCGGATATTCTGGATGATCTTATCAAGGATAGTGCGGAAAAAGTTATTGTCGGGAAATTTAAAAAGAAAATGTAATGAGTTATTGCGTTTCTTTTTATTTTTTCAATGAAAAGGTCTTTAAGCTTTTTTTTTTAAAACGTAGTGAATTTTTCATTCGCATAGTTTTTTCGTAAGGCGGATTAGTCTTGATTGTTATTTATTCTCAAGCCTGATGATTTCATTACGCAAGGTCTGAAGGAAATCTTCCGGCTGGCCTCCTTGAAATTTCTTTTTGAATAATTCAAACAATTCAAGAGCCTTTTTATAATCTTCAATAGCTTCCGGAAAGTTCTGTATGTTCTTACGGGCAGTGCCTCGATTTGCATAAGCTGACGCCAGATTATTCTGGAATTCTCCCGGCCATTTGTCCCCAAGTGCTTTACGCAGGGTTTCTTGTATTGTGATGGCACTGCCGTAATTTTCAATAGCTTCTGAAAAGTCCTGTATACCCTTACAAGCATTTCCCCGATTCATATAGGCATTTGCCAGATCGTTTTGGAATTCTCCCGGCCATTTGTCTTCCATCGCATTACGCAGGGCTTCCATGATTGTGATGGAATTGTTGTAATCTTTAACGGCTTCTGAAAAGTCCTGTATACCCTTACGGGCATTTCCCCGGTTCATATAGGTCTTTGCTAGATCGTTCTGGAATTCGCTTGGCCAGTTGTCTCTCAGCGTATCACGCAGGGCTTCCCGTATTGTAATGGCACTGCCGTAATCTTCAATGGCTTCTGGAAATTTCTGTATATCCTGACTGGCATTGCCCCGATTCATATAGGCATTTGCCAGATCGTTTTGGAATTTTCCCGGCCATTTATCCCCCAGCGTTTTACGCAAGGCTTCTAGTATCGTAATGGCATTACCGTAATCTTTAATGGCTCCCGGAAATTTCTGAGATCTTGCACGGGCATTGCCCCGGTTTATATAGGCTCCAGCCAAATCGTTCTGGAATTCTCCCAGCCATTTATCTCTCAACGTATCACGCAAGGCTTCCATGATTGTGATGGAATTGTTGTAATCTTTAATGGCTCCCGGAAAGTCTTGTATACCCTAACGGACATTTCCCCGGTTCATATAAGTCTTTGCTAGATCGTTCTGGAATTCGCTTGGCCAGTTGTCTCCCAGCGTATCACGCAGGGCTTCCCGTATTGTAATGGCACTGCCGTAATCTTTAATGGCTTCCGGAAAGTTCTGCGATTTTGCACGTGCAGTTCCCCGGTTTATATAGGCACTTGCCAGATCGTTCTGAAATTTGTCCTGCCAGTTGTTCCCCAACGTATTACATGGGTCTTCCATAACTGTGATGGCATTGCTGTAATCTTCGATGGCTCCCGGAAAGTCCTGTAATCTTGCACGTGTAGTGCCTCGGTTCATATAGGCATTTGCCAGATCGTTTTGGAATTCTCCCGGCCATTTGTTCCCTAGCGTTTTACGCAAAGCTTCTTGTATTGTAATGGCATTGCCGTAATCTTCAAGGGCTTCTGAAAATTCTTGTATGTCCTGACGGACATTGCCCCGGTTTATATAGACTGCCGCCAGATTGTTCTGGAATTCGACAGGTAAAGAGGTTTTATATTGAGTGTCTGCCCGCTTAAGAATTTCAATAAGCCGTCCTGTTTTAGCAATGCTCCCAAGATAATCAAACTGTGATTGGGCATCAATTCCAAGTATTATGCTCGCCTTGATTACAAGACGCAGATCATAAAGATTTTGTGTGTCGGCAAATAACTCAATGGTAAGGGCAAGAGTATTCCGTTTGTCATTAATGGAAAGCTTTTCCAGAAGCGTATCATCTTGTACACGGGTGCGAATAACTTCTTGCAAAGCATCTTTAACTTTTTCCGGATCGTTTTTATGACGCAGTTGTCCAGCGGCAGTTTCATGATGAATACGTTGGGTAAAAGTTGCGATATCTAGCTTTGCTCCCGATACAAAAGCATGCGGATTTTCTGCTTTTATAAGTCCCTCGTTAATGTCTTTTATGTGAAGAATATCAGCGACTTCTTTTAAAAGAGAGGTAGCAAAATCCATACCCTGAAGACTGGCAAGAACCAAAGATTGCTGGATGGCTTCGGGAAAAAGCCGGAAGCGTTCCAGGATAACAGTCGAGATAGTAGTTTTTTCTGAGAGCAGTTTTTTAATTCCATCTTCGGTCATCGCCTTTTCGATATCCCGATCAATGAAAAATCCTTCGCTTCTCAGGCAAAGTTGTATTAATTCGAAAAGATAAAGCGGATTGCCTCCAACTTTATCTAGCAAGGCAGTTTTTTGTTCGGTTCCAATACCCGGTAAATTTTCTTGCAGCATAGGCAAGAGGTCAAGTTTATTCGATAAAGGAAGGGGTGCCCAATTTTCTTCCAGAAGATGTTTTCGATCAATAATTGATCCGGCAATTGAATTCTCCGAAGTTCCTTGATGTTTATTCCACTCTGCTTCCCAATGGGTAACTAAAATTAATAACGGCCAATTTTTTTTAAAAGCATTATCAAGCAGGTCAGAAACAAATTTTGTAATGCTTGGATCAGTTTGGGAAAATTGCGCATCATCAATAAAAATAACCGTAGGAATTTTACGTTTCTTTCCACTCAATACGATTTCCAAATCATGCAATGCACTCTGAATTATATCTTTACTTTGTTTAGATTTTATTGCATTTAAATTTGTGGGATCGATTTCATTCTTGGCTTCATTTTTAATTTTAGACAATTCAAAATCAGCGTCTACTATTCCTAATACATTTCCAACACCAGGAATAAAATCAGCAATAGTCTTCCCTACTATTTTTCTTTTGTGGTTTTTTCGATCCAAGCCACTACGTGCTTGATACATTGGCTCTAAATGAAGTTTAAGGGCATTCAGATAGGTAGGCAAAGCCGCCCCTCCGGCCTGATTGTGTTTGCCAAGGTCTGATAACCGCATGCCCCACCATATGAAGGGAATAGTATGTTTTGTATTGCATTCAGAGATATTTGGATTAACACCTTTATTCTTATCAGTTGTTTCTAGGGTATCCGACCAGTATCCCTTGTCTTTGATACCGTCATGATGCGTGGAAAGCCATTTGTAGAACTCTTGAACAAGACGTGTTTTCCCAAGCCCGCTTTCTGCCAGTAAAACAATAAGTTGAGGTTTAGGCTGATCGGCTGAAACTTTGCCCCATGCATCCTGTAGGATTTTAAGTTCTTCTTCACGACCGCAGAAAACCGGTAGGAATATCTGATTCGACATATATACAGGCTTTCTGAAATGATTTTGAGACAGTGATGAATAAACACTGTTAGTTTAAACAGGTAAGATAATAAATATCAATAATTAACGCCCATCTTTTTCTTCTACAAGGCGTAGAAGGCGATCTAGTTTGTCCTCGTTTCTCTCTCCTATAATTTAGCCCCCTTATCACTTCTCCCTGCCTGTACGGGTCAATATGGCTGTAGCTGGTAAAGGTTGTCAGTGGGTTTTCATGACCTAGATTCTGGCTCCATGCCTTGAATTGTTCCGGTGTGCGGCAGGTTTCTTGTCCAAGGTGGGAGAGAGTATGACGGAACAGGTGCGGGTGAAAATACGGCAGTCCGGCACCTTCAAAGGCTTCCCTGAAAATCTTGCGGATTGATGCGGTGGTCTCCCAGCATTCAGGCTCCAGTCCTTGTGCGGTAAAAGACATGTTTTTATCATGACCTAGTTTTGTACGGGGGAAAATTGGATCATTTTGTCCGTAAAGTTTTACGTCCCGTAATTCTTTAATCCAGTCCAGCGCAACAGCCTGAACCTTATCCCCTACGGGAAAAAGAAATGTGAAAATCTGTTTGCTGAATTTTGTCCTCACCATATCCGGTTCCTGCCGTATCAGGACGGGGTTGCGGGTCAGATCAACGTGTTTCAGGCGCAAGGAAGCAAGGGCGTTGTCCCTCATGCCTGTCAGAATAGCAAAAGCTATCAGGGCACGGTTACGGCGGTGGATGTCCGTTTCTGTGGGCATGGAGAAGATAGTTTTATGAATTTGCTCCAGCGTAGGAAAATTCTTATGCTTTGCGGCCTTGGCTATGCTTATTTCTTTATCTGACAGGTTGAAATATTCAATATCCGGCACATGCATACGGGATTTATAACTGGGCTGCCACGCTAGCCATCGGAAAAATTCTTTCAGGGCGTTCAGGATGGAAAGGACTGTAGCTTTGCTGATCGGCTCTCCGGTGCGTTTGGCTTTTCTGGCGGCGAGGTGTTTTTTGAAGGCTATGGCCTGTTCTTTGTTGAAAGTGGCAAAGTCCTTAAACGTCGTATATTTTTCAAAGCCGGATAGCGCATTGTGTATACCTGTCAGGGTGGTGTCAGCCTTGCGCCGTGCCTCTTTCTGATAGCGGAAATAATCGCGTTTTATACGCTCATTTTTCGGGTTGTATTTAGTCACGTTTTTCATCCTTTCTCATGTCACTGTTTACGATGGGAGAAGGACTGTCAGTTATGCGTGCTTCCTGTATCGTCTGGATTGAGAAGATTTTCTGGTATTCCATGAGTTTTTTGACCGATCCGGCGCGGTGGACGGGTGTATTGCAAACAGCGCAAAGACCTGAAATTGACAGCTTGCTTTCATTCCTGATCCGGATGTCTGCCACGTTCTCCCACGCCTTGCGCGGGGCACGGCATTTGAAGCAGAAAAATTCATCCGGCTTGTTTTTTCCGCAGGTACTTTGCCAGTTCGCCTCCGTAAACAAGATATGGTTTTTTCTTATCAATGACGGGTAAGCCGTTCTTGATCCAGCGTAGAACGGCGTTTTTGTGAACTTCATATATTTCAGCAATGTCTTGGACGGTATAGGACAGTCCGGTACGTACCCGCCGCGGGTTGTATGTGCGTTTCTTGGTTTTCATGGCTTGCGCCGGGGCTATGTACGGCTTTTCAGGATACGTGCCTGTATCCATGCGTCAATTTCGCTTTCCACCCAGCCTACGCATCGCGCCCCTAAGCTGATGTGCCGTGGAAAATCTCCGGTCTTGATATGTGCGTAAATGGTGCTGCGGCTCAGACCTGTGCGGGTTTTTACGTCCGCAAGACGCAGGATACGTTCTTTGATTTTCTGATTCTCTAGTTCCATTATGTTTTTCCTCATTTATTAAGTTACGAGGGAAAACTATGACGTTCAGCAGCCAAAAAAAATAGCTGGGCGGGTTCAAAAAACTCCCCCGCTAAATATACTCTATCCTACCCCCCGCAAATACGGCAAGGGGTGGGTGGGGATCAAGTCAGAAGGGAATTTCACTGTCGTCTATTAACGATTCAACTGGCTCAATCTTCTTTAATTTCAATGTCTTTTTGGGGGTGGGAGGGTTACTGTTAGCCGGGGTGGTGGTAGATGAAGCATTTGGCGTTTTGGCCGCTCCGCCCTCCGGCCTCCAGTTCGCAATTTTGCAAATTTCCTCAATGCCCGTTTCATTCGGATTGCCATCATCTTTGGTCAAACCAAATTGACTGCCATGTTCCCGCAACCACTTTTCCATGGCCTGCTTTGGTGTCTTACCATTCAAAAGACTATCGTTACCAGAAACCACCGTCCATGCGTTTACAGCTGCCGCCAGCTTTTGAGCGTAACACTGGTGAGCAGGATCAAGAAATTCATTTGTTACTACGCTTTCAGGAAAAAAGAATCCCGTGATAAACCCACGGCTTTTCAAAAAAAGTTTAATTGAAACTACCGTTAAAATGGTTCTATCAATATTGACGGTATTGGGAATAAAGCCGCACGCCTCCCCATGATCGTTATATTCATGATTTTGGGCAATAACAGCCTCAGTTTCTCCGCTTGTGACTGCATCTAGCAATGCTGTTTTAACAGCACCATATCCGTCAGGGATGGTATTATTATACTCAAAATTATCCCCTTTATAATTTTCAGGATCATAGCCAAGTATCAGCATAATTGCTTGAAAAAGAGAAACCTTTTTGCAAAGCCTCCAATAATCCAATGTTTCCATTTATT
Organism: Alphaproteobacteria bacterium; assembly: GCA_023136145.1. GTDB lineage: Bacteria > Pseudomonadota > Alphaproteobacteria > Micavibrionales > UBA2020 > PALSA-926. The sequence goes on along the minus strand of JAGLRU010000202.1, from coordinate 1,309 downwards.
CTAAAGTACTATATAATATAGCAGAGGGGAGAGCATCGTTATGAGACGTTTATTACTTGCGATTATTTCTGTTTTCATCTTGTCCGGTTGTAATACTTCTTTTCAGGGTTCCTTCCAGAAAATTGTTATCAATACGCCGGGCGTGTAGGATGCGGAATGCTTCCTCCATACGGAGAAAAACAAATACCGCGTTCTGACTCCACGTTCCGTTATTGTGGAACGTTCGCCTCTTCCTATGACGGTGACTTGTGAAAAGGCCAATTATTTCACAAGTGTCACGGAAGTGAAATCGGAAATGATCGTTAAACCAGATGCGCTGAATTTTTATAACTGGTTTATACCGGGTATGGCTTATGATATCGCCAGTAACTCCATTTATTCCTATCCTGACACTATCACCGTCACTATGAACGCGAAATCCGAAGAATATCCTCTGGGCGAAAGTTTACAATCGCCGGATTGAGGTTATTTTTATACCGCGCTCAACGATAACATTGAGCAGTTCAATCGTTACTTTCATGTGAAAAGCGTTGGCGTGTATAAGGTCGCGGTCATTTGCCATGATGCCGACGTGTCCCGAGAAAAAAACAATGTCTCCGGCGCGTGGTGTGTCCACCGAACTGCCGAGCGCATTTTCCTGCATCTCCGTATCACGCAGAACGGCAATACCAGCGCGGGCGAGAACGACTTGTACCAGTCCCGAACAATCAATGCCGAAGCTGCTTCTTCCGCCCCAGTAATAAGGGGTCTCCAGAAATTTCATTGCTGTGGCGACATGGTTTTTGTCAATAGTATCAATTGGTGCGATATTCTTTTTGTAAATCCACGAGCCATCGCTTATCTGTGCGTAATCCTGATGGACGGCGGAAGTAATGGTGATCCGGCTGCCGAAACTGAGAGTGTTTATCATTGGGGATTTGATGGTCGCATCGCGATAGGTATAGCTGCGTGCGGCGGTGATGATATGCGTGGGATTTGTTACGGCTTTCGTTAGATGCTTGCTTTCAATATATCCCGGATATTCATCATGCGTACAAACACCTTTGCACCAATCGTTTTTCTCTTCATGAACGTTAAAAACCTCACCAAAAACAAGCTGCGTTTCAAACTTCCCGCGAAGAGCGTCAGTGTCAGGTACGCCGTGAACATCGGCTATTGGAGATATGATCTGATATTTCATTGTTTGTTGTTCCGGGTTCTATCTATTTGATTTTCAAATTGTTTTTAAGTAATGGTGCTGTTGGAGGGGATTGAACTCTCGACCTCACCCTTACCAAGGGTGTGCTCTACCACTGAGCTACAACAGCTA
>JAGLRU010000201.1 GCA_023136145.1 Alphaproteobacteria bacterium | reverse complement strand
TGGACAAAACGTTTCTAACGGTTCTACGGTAGTTACTGATAATTTCAGATCGTACATAGGCTTGAATCTTCATTACACACATAAAACAGTAAATCATAGCGTGGGTGAATATGTTCGCAATCAAGCACATACCAATGGTATAGAAAGTTTTTGGGCTTTGTTAAAACGTGGATATTACGGAATTTATCATCACATAAGCGAAAAACATCTACATCGCTATGTAAATGAACTTTCTTTTCGTCACAATACCGCACAAGTTGATACAATTAACTTTATCGGTATGACGGTTGAGCGAATTACAGGGAAATGATTAACATATAAGGAGCTGATAAATGGCTAAGAAAGACGACATTATTGAACCGATAAATGCAAACCTTGAAGACGTTGCAAACGTCATGGTTAATCCGCCTAAAGTAGGGATGGAGGTTAAGCCACCTTCAGGAAAATACGATTTACTCACTTTTGAAAGTGATGGTCAAAGTACAGATTTTCGCTTTGATGAGGAAAACCAAGTTATTTGGGCTAGTGCTGAAACTATAGCGAATTTGTTTGATGTCGGTTCAAACACGATATACAATCATATACAGAATATCTATAAAGATGAAGAATTACAAGAGTTGGAAACTACTACAAATTTTGTAGTAGTTAAAACTGAAGGTGGCAGAAATGTTAAGCGTGAGGTTGATTATTACAACTTGGATATGATTTTGTCCGTTGGATACAGGGTCAATGCCAAGAAAGCTATAAAATTCAGACAGTGGGCAACACAGACTCTTAAAGCCTACCTTGAGCAAGGTTATGTAATTAACGAGAAGGCTTTAAGAAATTCACCTGAAAAGCTGAATAAACTTGCTGCCAATATACGGGCATTAAGGTTTGGCGAACAACAGATTTATGCGAAGGTCAGGGAATGCTTCAAGATAAGCTCCTCTGACTACAACACAAGTTCCAAAGTAATGAGGAAATTCTACGCTTTGTTGCAAGACAAATATCATCATGCCATTACGGGCATGACAAGCTCAAAACTCATTCTCGACAGAGCAGACCACACCGATGAAAACATGGGGCTTCAAACTATAAAAGGCAAGGCTCCAACCTTACAAGATGCGCAAACAGGCAAGAATTACCTAGAACCAGAAGAGGTTTATAGGCTCCACCTTCTTTCGGAGCAATTTTTACTCTTTGCTGAATCCTCCGCGCTAGCTAGCAGGAAGATGACGATGGAAAGTCTGCATAAACAATTGGATAGGCTTTTAACACTCAATAACTACCATGTTTTTGATGGTTACAAGGATTTCATTAAAGAAGAAGCCATTAGCCATGCCAGAAGAGAACATGGCTTATATAAAAAACGCCAGAAGATTGAGAGCATGGGCATTGCCTACAATGAAGAGGCGTTGGCGGCTGGTGAATATAACGAATTTTTAATTGATGGAGGATAACCCCATCCTCCCTTGGCTAGCTACGTATATAGCTCCCAAAGATTTTTATTGTCCCTTAACCA
>JAGLRU010000200.1 GCA_023136145.1 Alphaproteobacteria bacterium | reverse complement strand
CGCATTTCATCGAAAACGCCGTAATTCGGCAGATGATGCTTAAAGCGTTTAGCGACGATTTTTCCATCGTGCAGCAGCAAGGCGGCATTGTAGATTTTTCCATCCTCCCGCCAAGGTGCGCTGATAAGTATTCCTGCGCCGGAGCCATTGATTTCTTTGGCTAGTTGCTCCACTTCCCTTATCACGCTGTCGATAAAAAAGGGCTTTAGCACAAGGTCATCAGTTGGATAGCCAGTTACCACCATTTCGGGGAAGGCTATCAGATCCGCCTGATCTTTATGCTGCGTATACACATCCCTGATTTTGCCGATGTTGCCGGAAATATCACCAACGGTCGGGTTTAGTTGCGCGAGGGTGATTGTGAAATGTTCTGGCATGATAAAGTCTCCCCTTTACTCCCTCGTCATGCCCGCCTTGCGCGGGCATCCGGTAGACTGTCCAGCCGTCATGTAGACTCACAAGACGCGCAGACGCGCTTCCAGACCCCCGCGCAAGGCGGGGGTGACGACGGTGTGGTGTGTGGCACAACGATTCATTATCAACCCTCCGTTGTAAGTTCGTCTTCTGCCAGATCGCGGCGGCGTTTGTAATTTGTGTGCAGTTCGTCGGCAATAAGAAACGCCAATTCTAGTGCTTGCGAAGCGTTTAGGCGCGGGTCGCAGTGTGTGTTATAACGCTCCGAAAGCTTGTCCTCGGTGATTTTACAGGAACCGCCCGTACATTCTGTCACGTTCTGTCCCGTTAGCTCCAGATGTACACCGCCAGCGTGCGTGCCTTCCGCATGGTGTATGGCGAAGAAATTCTTTACTTCGGTTAGTATATTGCCGAATTCCCGCGTCTTGTAGCCGGTGGATGACGCTTGAGTGTTGCCGTGCATGGGATCGCATGACCATGTGACGATGCGGCCTTCTTTTTTGACGGTGCGGATAAATTTGGGAAGATCCTCGCCAACTTTTCCGTGACCCATACGGCTGATAAGCGTGATGCGTCCGGGGTCATTTTCAGGATTGAGAATGTCCAGCAATTGCAGAAGGCCATCGGTTGAAAGGTTCGGACCGCATTTGACTCCTATTGGATTTTTCACTCCACGCAGAAATTCGACATGTGCTCCGTCCGGCTGCCGTGTGCGGTCTCCTATCCAGAGAAAGTGCGCTGAGACGTCGTACCAGTCGCCTGTCGTGCTGTCCACGCGGGTGAGTGCCTGTTCATAGGGGAGAAGCAGGGATTCATGCGAGGTGAAGAAATCCGCCTCGCGTATCTGCGGAGAATTTTCGGAAGTGATACCTGCTGCCAACATAAAAGCGAGTGCCTGTTCAAGCCTTTGTGTAAGTTCCTGATAGCGTTCGTCAAGAGGATTCCCTCTGACAAAATCCAGCGTCCATCTGCTAACGTGGTGTAGATCGGCATATCCCCCCTGCGCGAAAGCGCGGACAAGGTTAAGAGTGGCGGCGGATTGGTTGTATGCCTGAATGATCCGCTTTGGATCTGGTCGGCGGGATTCTTTGGTAAATTCTATGCCGTTGATAATGTCTCCCTTGTAACTGGAAAGGGTTACACCGTTGCGTGTCTCACTGTCCTCACTGCGCGGCTTGGCAAACTGTCCGGCGATGCGTCCCAGTTTGATGATAGGCATTCCAGAAGCGAAGGTCATCACTATTGCCATTTGCAGGATGACGCGGAAGGTATCGCGGATATTATTCGGATGAAATTCGGCGAAGCTTTCAGCACAATCTCCGGCTTGAAGCAGAAATGCTTCTCCTGCTGCGGCTTTGGCGATATTTCTTTTCAGCTTCCGTGCTTCGCCAGCGAAGACCAAAGGTGGGTAATTCTTCAGTATTTCCGTGACCGCAGTCAGTTCGTCTGGGTCGTTATACACTGGTAAATGCTTTGCCGGTTTTGTCGTCCAGCTTTCAGGAGACCATTTTGCGGAGTGATTGATTTTTTCAGATTTCATTGGGTTTTTCATTTTGTTCTTCCTAAATTTTCTTGCGATAAGGATGTGTAGGGTATGTTCCGAGTATTCGGATATTGGCGGCGAAAAACTGAAGCTCGTCCAGCGCGTGCTCGAAGCCGAGGTCTTCTGGATGGCTATCAACCTCGCAATAGAAAGAGGCAGATTGGAATTTGTTGCCCTTTAGATAGCTTTCCAGCTTGTTGAGGTTTATGCCATTGGTGGCGAAACCGCCGAGTGCCTTATAAAGTGCTGCAGGTATGTTGCGTACCTCAAAAATAATTGAGGTCAGGTATTTTTTGCCCTTCTGCTTGGGCGGTTTTTTTGACGACTTTGTTAGCACGATAAAACGTGTGGTATTGCCATCTTCGTCCTCGATGTTTTTCTTGAGGATTTTAAGGCCGTAAATCTGTGCGGCCATAGCGGAGGCAATTGCGCCATGATTCACGTCATTCATTTTGGAAATTTTTTCAGCAGCTCCGGCGGTATCTTCAAATACTACTTGCTTCACTCCCAGTTCGGTGATGATCTTCCGACATTGCGGGAGGGCGTGAACGTGGCTGTAGACTGTTTTAATATCTGAAATCTTCGCATCCTTGATTCCGAGTAGACAGTGGCGAACTGGAACAAAATGCTCGGCGATGATGGACAGCGGAGATTTCGGCAGCAGGTGATGGATGTCGGCAACCCGTCCTGCGATAGAATTATCAATCGGGATCATCGCCATATCAGCTTTTCCGGTTTCCACTGCCATAAACGCATCGGCGAAAGTAGGGCAGGGGAGTGGTTCTAGATCGGGAAATGCTGTTATACAGGCTGTGTGCGACCATGCGCCATGTTTTCCCTGAAATGCGATTTTGTGTGTCATTTTCTTCATCCTTCTTGTGAACAATAAGATATGATTATGGCCGTGTAAACAGCACTACGGTTTCAATGAAAAATCCCTTGAACCGTAAACCGGAGATAAAATCAGAAGATATGAGATTTAGACTGAGAACAATAACCCATACCCCTGAAAACCAGATTGGTTCAAGGGGCTGGTAAATCAAAAATTTTTTCTTATTGCATATTTCATGCTTCGTATGATGGCTGAACACTCATAAAAAAGCAATGCTTTTTTATGTCATGGATAAATCAAGTGCCCGTTTCAGACTGTTTTTAATGGTTTGCAGCCTGTCAGGGTGCAAGATTTTCAGTCCGAAGCTGTCACGAACGTAAAAGACATCCACAGCTCGACAGCCGAATGTTGTGATTTTGGCGGCGGATATTTGCAAACCTTCATGGGAAAGAGCAGAAGTTAGGTCGTAGAGAAGACCGGGCCGGTCTTTGCCATTAACTTCTATAACCGTGTTATCGATGCTGGCGTTGTTGTCGATGATGACTCGCTTGGCAACTTTAAAAAGGTTTTCTTTTCTGGGAACTTTTTTCCGGCGTTCGAGGATTTCGGCAGTTAGGTCGATCTTGCCTTCCAGCGAGGCCTTGATTGTTTTGTTCAGAAAGGCGGTGTTTTCGTAGACGCGCCCATTCAAGTTCTGAACCTGAAAAACATCTAATACCATGCCATCGCTTTGCGTAAAAATTCGCGCACTGACGATAGAAGCACCGGCAGCTGCCATAGCATCTGATAATGTCGCGAACAATTCTTTGCTGTCGTGTGTACGAATGACGACATCGGTATAATCATGTTTGGGTTGTGGGGTGATTTTGATATGAGTAACATCATCACCTGTCAACGACTCAGGTTTTGGGCATAGTTCAGGAGTGATGGTGTTCACATCCGACATCGCCTCCGCTGATTTGTAATACAACTCTTCCAGCAGTCCAGCTTTCCAGTTATTCCAACGGTTTGGACCGACTGCCATGATGTCCGCCGTTGTCAGGATGGCGAGAAGCTTTAGTCGTTCTGGAGATTGCACGAGCGCGATGAAATCCTCAACCGTTTTCGGGTCATTCATATCGCGCTTTAAGGTAGTCATGGTCATGGAGAGGTGCTGTAGGATGAGCCATGAAGCTGTTTCAGTTTCTTCTGGCGTGAGACCTATCTTCGGGCAAAGCTTCAGGGCTATTTTCGCGCCGGTTTCTGCGTGTTTCTTCTTTCCCGTTCCCTTTCCGACATCGTGAAGGAATGCTGCTGCATATAGGGCGCGGCGGGAGTGAATCTTTGGAAACAGGGCGGTGGCAAGGGGTGCAGCTTCTTTCATTTCACAGGACTCTAGTGCGTGCATCATGCCAACGGTGCGAAGTATATGCTCGTCCACAGTAAAGACGTGGTACATATCATATTGCATATACGCGACGATGGTTTTAAAATTGGGAATAAGTGCGCCAAGTACGTCTGCCTCGTTCATGTTGCGAAGTGTTTGTTCAGACCTTTTCGGGTCGAGTAGTATCTCCAGAAACAGATGGTGCGCCTCGGTGCTTCGTTGCAATTCCGGGGCGAGTTTGTGGAGAGCATTTCTAAGAGCACGCAGCGCATCAGGGTGAATGTCAGTTTCCGTTGTCTGGCTGACCCTGAAAATGCGAATAATTTCTGGTAGAAATTTCCTGAAATGGTTTGTTTTATTAACGGTCAATCGGTTGTCCTTAACGGGGAAATTCTCCAGCGTATTTTGAAGCACCAGTTTTTTTGCACCTGACGTAGCTCCGCCACTAAGTGATTGAGATTCAATTTTGGCGCATAGGATTCGCGTCAAGTGACCGACTTCCCTTGCTAGAAGAAAATAATCTTTCATAAATTTTTCGGCTCGGACGTTCGGTTCGATGTCCGTGTATCCCATGCGTTTGGCAATGCAGGGTTGGCTGTCGAAGGAAAGGCGGTCGTCTCTATGACCGGAGAGAAAATGCAGATGACATCGCGCCGTCCAGATAAAATGCTGTGCTTTTTTGAGCGTTACTATTTCTGGGGCGGTCAGGATGTTTTTTTTAACCATATCTTCCGGGCGGAGAATACCGTACAGGAAATTAGATATCCATAAGAGTGTATGAATATCTCTAAGAGCTCCCT
>JAGLRU010000020.1 GCA_023136145.1 Alphaproteobacteria bacterium | reverse complement strand
TCAATATAACTGGTATTAAAACCAAGAATAGGAAAAACCCTTCCAAAATCGATATCAAAGTGTCATTGAATGGACCACTTCGGACAGCATTAAATGTTCTGGACAGAAAGCCTCTGCAATATACAAAAAAACTAGGCATTAAGACGGAGGAAGTGCGCGGGAATACGTCCGTTGATGTGAATTTTAAATTCCCTCTTCACAAAAAATTATCGCTTTCGGAAGTCAAAGTAACAGCGAAAGCAAAGCTGGACAACGTGATGCTCAGAAATATCGTTTCCGATTATACACTCTACGGAGGCTTAATGGATTTGTCTGTCGGAAATAACCTCATGACAATCGCAGGCAACGGAAGACTTGGAGCAATGCCTGTGAAATTCAAATGGCTGAAGAATTTCCGGGAAGGTGCCGAAATCCCCTGTATAGTCGAAGCGAAACTTCCTCTGAACGCGAAGGCTCTCGCGAAATTCGGCATTCCCGATGATTTCAAAATAGCGGGGATTCTTCCCGCCGATATAACCTATACAATGACCAAAAACAAAACAGCAACCCTGCTTTTCAAAGGCAATATCACTCCCACCGCATTTACCATTCCGATTGTCGATTACAAGAAACTGCCCAGAAAGCCCGGAACCCTAGATCTGCTTCTGCACCTCAAGGACGACAAACCTTCACGAATTACCAACCTAAATCTGACAGCGAAATCGGCTCTTATGCGTGGCAATCTTAATCTCAAAACGGACAGCAATGGCCAGACTTCACTGAAAAACGCATCCTTTAACCAGATCAGACTTGGCAATACTGATATAGCACTTAATGCCGATAACAGCACCGATGGATATGCCATCAGAATCATCGGTAGACAGTTTGATGCTTCAAAGCTGCTGGCGAACGACAACACCACCAGCAATAACAAATCCACAGCCACAGCCAAACCCATACCACCCATAACAGTTTCCATGTCGGTCAACCGACTTTTGACGGGCGAAAATAAACACATAGACCAGCTAAAAATGTTCCTGCGCCGGAACAAATGGAACCGCATAGAACATATGGAAGTGGACGGAATCTCTGGAAACAAGCCGATTTACCTGCGCTATACACCAATATCTGGAAGGCATACACTTAGGTTCGAGGCGGAAAACGCCGGAGCCGCGCTCAGTGCTCTAGACATCACCGACGGAGTGCGAGGCGGAAAAATCATCGTCACCGGTCTACCGTATTCTGGTGGCGGAAAAAGGAACCTTCAGGGCACTGTCGTCCTGACGGATTTTTCTCTCATCAATGTACCAATACTAGGCAGACTCCTGAACGCCCTGTCCTTGCCGGGCATTTTCAATCTCTTGAATAGCAACGGGATCGCTTTCAAAAAAATGTACTCTGATTTTCAGTGGATCGACAAAGGACTTCCAGAGAGTGCCAAAAACACACGAATCATCAAGACCAAAAACGGACGGACATCTGGTGCTTCACTTGGAATCACCTTCGAGGGAACCATTGACAACTTAACAAATATGCTAGACATCAACGGCACAATCATTCCGGTGTCAGATCTAAATAAACTTCTCGGCATCATCCCGCTGGTCGGAGACATTCTGACTGGTGGCGGGAATGGCATTTTTGCAGCAACCTATACAGTCAAAGGGGCGAAAGACAAACCATACGTAGCTGTCAACCCGCTCTCCGTTCTAGCTCCTGGAATTTTTCGAACACTGTTTTTCGAGAAGTAGGACATAGTCTCCCTATCAACGATACGCGATCAGATTGCCCTGTCGGGTCAGAAAAATCAGCGTATTATCGGACACCAAAGGCGCAACAGTCACGTCTCCCGGAAGTCTGGTCTGCTTTAGGATTTTACCATTCTGCGGGTCAGCTTCAATCATCTGTCCACTGTTGCTGGCAAGAATAAGTCGTCCTCCAGCAAACACCGGACCAGTCCATACCACAGGCTCTTCCTTGTTCTTATCCTCAAAGCGCATTAGAGACGTTATCCAGCGAATATCCCCGTTCTGACGCGTCAAAGAGATCAATTGCTGGCCAGAGCTGACGATAAACACGGATGAACCAGCAGCCCACGGCATTTCAGCACTGCCAACCTCACGCTGCCAAACTCTCTGACCGGAGACTTCATCAATGGCCACCATGCGCCCACTATAGCTAGCAGCATATACGAGACCCTGATCGATTACAGGCTGACCACGAATATCCGAGATGGAGGAAAATGCGCCAATGCGGCGAGATCCAGAAAGATTGTCCTCCCACACAGCCTGACCGTTTTCAACACGGAGGCCGACGATTTCGCCTGAAGACATCGGAAAAACGACTGCGAAAGCATCCACCGCAGGAGACACGGATCCGAGGAGATTGGTAGTCTCCATTACGCTGTAGTAATTCCATAGAAGCCTTCCATTTGCTGCAGAAAATACCATCAACCTATTATCCAGTGTAATCAGATAAACCCTTCCGTCACGCACAGACGGCGCAGCGCGAGCGGGAGATGGTGTTGCCACCCTCCAGATAACCTCTCCGGTAGCAGGATTCAGACAGAGGAGATGTTTATATCCGTTCGTCACATAAAGCTTATTATCCGCCCATGCAATGCCACCACCGATAGTGCCGGAGTCTTCCTCGCCGGAAGGAACGGAGGATACCCGCCACTTCTTCTTGCCGTCTGCGAGAGCAAAGGCCGTTGTATGACCCTTAGTGTCCACAGTGAATACAGTACCGTTAGCAACGACAGGCTGGGTAATCAGTGGATTACGACGATTGCCTCCAGAACCAATAGAAACGCTCCAGACTTTTTTCAGGTCTTTCCCTAGTGACAAATGCCCCATTGCATGAGAAGGAATGCCTCCGGCCTGCGACCAGTATTTGTTCGTCCATGGATCAGGCAGAAGAGCTGGTGTTTTCTGTAGTTCATTATTGGGAGTCAGTTCTGTTTGCAATTGCAGAACGGAAATACGTTCTCCCTTCAACGGCGCAAGCCCCGTATCATTGAACATGTTATCAAATGACCCACAATTCGACAACAAAAGAGGTGCCGCCAAAATAGCCAGAAGATGAAAAATAGGAAGGCTTTTTCTCATGAATTTTTCCCGTTTCAATTTTTCGGATATGTTTTTTCTGCCCTATAAAGATCACGCAGAATTAAAGCACGTGATCGGACATTTAACGGAGCCAGTGGATCCGACGTGATCTTCGCCAAAGCATCCATTGCTTTTTGCAAATTTCCCTGCCGGACAGCCAAAAGTGCTTCCAATTCCCACGCCGTATATCGCCATGCTCCATCATCACCAGACAGCGCGGCGAGTTCTTTCCAAAGCTTATCCGGGGAATCTTTGTCAAGACGTTGGCTAATGCTAAGAACCCTTGCGAGATCCCGCAAGGGCATGTCGATGCCGGACGTTTTGGCGATGGTATCGTAAAGCGCGATAGCCTTGTCTTTTTCGCCCTGTTCCAGATATGCTCCAGCTGCTGCAAAATGTGCGATCGTAGCGTGGCTCTTGTCCTCTATCCCGGCGAAGTTTTCCAGACCAGACGGATCGTCAACAAGACGAATCAACTCCACCGTCGCGGCAACATCGCTCTTGTATTCCCAATGCCTCCAGAAAGACTGAGCACCAGTAAGCAGCACAGCTCCAACCGCACAACCGATAATCCACGGCCCGTTTTCTTTCCAGAACTGACGGAGCTTCTCATGGCGAAGATCATCGTTGATTTCATCAAAAATATCAGCCATGTCATAAGTCCTCTGTGTAATTTATTCGCATGTTGCTTAACTGACCAAAAACAGCCCTATTGAGTCAAGCTAAAACAGCTATGACGAGGCGGAAGGAGGACGCGCAGCCAGTGCCTTGTGCAGCATCGCCAACGGTAAAACCATCAGCGGAAACAATAACGCCGAAAGCACAGAACTCACCAGCATCGGTTTAACGGATATCAACGTCAGGTTAAAAAGCGAGAACAATGCCCATTGTGCCGCACCAGCTCCCAATGCAATAAACGCAAAGCCCGCCCAAATGACCAAAAACAACTGACTAAGCAAAAACTTTCGCTGACGGAGAGTCAGTGCCTGCGCCATCACTAGAACAATAGCATTCATACCTAAAGGCCAATTAAAAAGAAGATCGAGAATGATCCCGATAATAAATGTCGCCAGTGGCGGCAGCAAAGACGGTCTCATAATCGTCCAGTAATAAACTGCCATCAGCATGAAAAAAGGCCGTACCTCTCCCAGATATGCAATTTCAAAAGGAAATGCACTGAGGATAAACAGCACAAACACAGCCAACAGCATCAATCCCCAACGCCCGATAGCTCCGAGTAACGACTCATTCCATACGGATGTCACGGAAATTAGATCCTATATTCGTAAAGCATCTGATCACCTTCTGTTTTTCGACTGTATCGGCGAATGCGGCACGATTTCCCCTGTCGCCAATGTCTGATTCGCATCGGCATCAACGATCTGCACATATGTCAGCCTGTCAATATCCGACAGTGGCTTGACCCAAACACCATCAGACCCGATAGAAACGATTGTACCTATTGGTAAATCAGGTAGCAACTGACCACCATCTCCAGAGGTTATGATCCGCGTACCGATGGTCATCCCGCTATCGGGAGGCAGTCGCTCCAGCTTCATCAAATTTTGGTTTTTTCCAGCCAAAATCGCCTTAATGCGCGTATTCTGAACAATCACGGGTATGCGAGAGTTTAAATCCGTCACCAAAAGCACACGGGACGAATTCTGCCCCGCTTCAGTCACTCGCCCGATCAGCCCATGTCCCGACATCACCGCGTTGCCTTTTCGCACCTTGTCCTGAACACCAACCGGCAAAAGAACACTTTTCACAAAAACTCCGCCAGCATCGGAAACAACGCGGGAGGTCACAAACATCAATGTCGGATCAGCCTTAACATTCAACAACTCGCGAAAGCTCTGATTTTCGGCTTTCAATTTCAAGGCAGATTCATACCACTGCTGAAGCCTAACGTTTTCCTCCATAAGACGAATGTTTTCCGCCTTAAGATCGCGGATGGTCGTCACACCTTCCAGAGAATCAACAAAAGCACTAAATGGTGCCGACACGTTCGCCAACACTGGTGCCGCAGCATCCGTAACCACCATCCGTAGACGCTCCACCGGCAGCGTATCAGCGCGATGCAAAACCATCAGTGTAACTGCCAATAAAACAAGAGCAGCAGGAGTCGCCCGCAGCGTCATACTCTTAAGCGGCAAAGATTGTAAAACTGGTTTCTGCAGCCGAAATAGCACCGAAAAAAACCTCTCTAAACATCCCCCATGAGATTATAACAAGGAATCTTTAACAAATACAGTACGTTCTACGAACTGGCACCGCGAACCATTCCAGCCAACTCAGAATATCATTATTATACGGGATCAATACAGAATGTTAAAACCATTGTATGTTTTCTGCACCATTGCAAGCTGTTGACGCATTTCAGCATATCCTTGTCAACACCTTCAGGGCATTTGCCGTCTTTAGCTTCCTCAAAACCGTTTTCCTTCATACGGCTAACAGAAGCAAGGCAACACGAGTCACCAGCGCACTTCACACGCAAAGCCTGATAATATGCGAGAATCTCTTCATTGCGCTGCGCATCAGAAATACAGGCATACGAAGGCATTACGTTGACGATCAAACAAGCTGTTGCGAAAACTGCAATAAAAAAACGCCTCAAATCAACCATTTCATTTCAATACCTGTTAATCAGAACACGCGACATTGTTTTCATATTTTCCAATGCCTGACCGGAGCCTAATGCAACACAGGACAATGGATCATCAGCCACAGTAACAGCCAGACCAGTTGCATATCTGAGCACATAATCGAGGTTAGCGAGCAGCGAGCCGCCTCCAGACATCACTATCCCGCGATCCACTATATCCGCAGCTAGTTCCGGTGCCGTATGTTCCAGCGCACCCTTAACAGCTTCGACAATCGCCCCCACCGGCTCGGCCATAGCTTCGGCGATTTGACGTTCGCTGATAACCAGCTCTTTCGGCACGCCGTTCATCAAATCACGACCTTTTATTTCCATCATACGACCTTCGTCGTCTTCTGGAGGGCAAGCAGAGCCTATTTCTTTTTTAATCCGCTCCGATGTCGATTCTCCAATCAGCAAATTATGCGTGCGACGTATGTAATTGATAATAGCATCGTCCATCTTGTCACCGCCTACACGCACCGAACGCGAATAAACAATCCCACCAAGCGAAATAACAGCCACTTCCGTAGTACCGCCACCAATATCGACAATCATCGACCCTGTTGCTTCCGTCACTGGCAATCCGGCACCAATCGCTGCCGCCATCGGCTCCTCAATCAATGCCACGTTACGCGCCCCTGCACTCTCCGCACTTTCCTGTATTGCACGTCGCTCGACAGCCGTTGAACCGGAGGGCACACAAACCATAATCTGCGGAGACACGAAACTGCGGCGATTGTGTACTTTTCGAATGAAATGCTTAATCATCTCTTCAGCAACTTCAAAATCGGCAATAACACCATCTCTTAAGGGGCGAATAGCCATAATATCACCGGGGGTACGCCCAAGCATCTGCTTGGCTTCCTCACCCACACGCAACACCTGCTTCCTACCATTAACGATAGTAATAGCGACAACCGATGGTTCATTCAAGACAATGCCTCGCCCACGCACATAAACCAACGTATTGGCCGTACCGAGGTCTATCGCCATATCTGTTGACATCAAGCCTAAAAGATTCGCAAACATGCGAGCACCTCCCCCCGAGAGTTATCAGGAACCCACGAAAGCTTATTGTTTTGCCTTCATCCGCGGATTCTCTTTATTTATCACGTAGAGTCGCATTTTGCCTTTTCCGTCTCGGCGGCGAACGACTTTATTGTTCTTTAAATCGCGTAATTTCAATGACTTAAGTGATGATGTTTTTCTCATATCAAGCTCCGTTATGCGCATAACTAAATCCAACAGTCCCGCAAATTACTGATTTTTTTGATTTTCGTCAATAAACTTCTTCGGGATTGCATGTATCGTGTCCCGCACTCTACGCTGCAAGGAAGGATTTGAAAACCTTTATTTGT
>JAGLRU010000002.1 GCA_023136145.1 Alphaproteobacteria bacterium | reverse complement strand
GCACTTGGTATGTGAACTTAGGAAAAGAAAAAGAGAGTTTTTACCACCGGAAACTTCCATTGATCAGCTTATTAAAATGTCCGTTTGTTATCTTAAATGACTATATCTAAAGATGGCAGAAAAAACGCCTTCTGATAGGATAATTATGCCTGAAATCAGGAAAAAAGACAAAAATCAGGTTTAAATAAATAAAATTTTTAGATGAAGAAGGGCGACTTTTTATTAAACCAACGCAATAACTCAGCACGCAACAGGCTCCCTGTCCGAGCTGGAAAAAATCGTACAACAGCTTGAATCTGGTGAAGCGGACAATCAACCCGGATCAATTCTCCCTCATCTAAATTTCAAACCGCTCTTGGGGGATCCTATCCACGCCCTTAGTCTTTCTGGGGGTTATTGATTTTACCCCGTGTTCTTTTTTGTATAATTCAGAATCAAATGTGGTAATCATTTTTCGTAATTTTTCTTGTAAATCTAGTTCGTTGAACTCCATTCTCTTTTTTAGTAATTCTTGATATTCTTCCTCAGCTTTTGTGATTACGGAAGAATAAAAATGGCTTTTATCGACTGCATTAAACTTTCCCGGAATTTTCGATATATTTTCATCGTCCGCCCAAGTTAAATCACCAGATGTAAATCTAATCTCACCTTTCCCATCAAGATAATATAAATCATTCCAAGCATGACCACATTTATCAGAACTCGTATAAGTTATCATAATCCTGTCAAGATTTGGCACACCATTTTTTTCTAAAACATATTTTGCGGCTGGAAGTGTTGCAGCATAGTCACCACAAATTCCCAAATGAGTTTTTAGCGTAGCATAAGGTATCCCTTCAGCGTGTTTTTTATTTAATTCAGTAAAATCTCCTTTTTCCATATTCTTCTGTTCTTCATAATCATAAGAAATACTTTCACATAAAACTTTAGCAAGTATAGTAAGAACTTCTTTTGGGTTATCTTTAGCAATTTCTTTTAAGTGTTCAATTGGCGTTCCTTTATCTTTAAGGTCTTTTAACAGCAATTCTTCAAATTTATCGATATTTGTAGTGTTATTATAATTTTCATAACGATCTTTCAACTCAGAAAATTTTTCCCTCTGAGCTTTTATTTCTTCTGATTCAGAATCTACTGTAGAATTTAAATCTTCATCCATATTAAATTCATTAAACGGAACTATGGAAATTTTAGAAAAATCCAGCACTAGAGCTTCATTAATATATTCCTTTATTTCTTCCTCCGGTATTTTTAAATCCAAAGCTATTAATTTCGATATTTCATCTTTGTTTTCAATAAATTTTTCAAGCGGTATTCCACCTTCCCTATATTTAAGGGATAAACCCATATTTTTTAAATCATCATTAAGTTTCTCTTTTCCTGCATCACCAGCTTCAATATTGCTGCTATAAACCACTCTTTTTGGTGTATCTTCAGTATAAGACCTAAAATCATTCTCATACTCTAATCTAAATTCTGAAGAATTATTATCATATTTTAAAGGCTTTTCTTCATATTCTTTCAAAATATCAAAGAGAGTATTAGTATTATGACGTGGGTCAATATCTTTACTTTTTTCTACTAAATCTTCATGGAATATATTTTCTCCATAGAATTCTACATTTACATCAGTGTGCGTTAATTCTCCTAAAACTGGCATACCAGAAGAAGACAGAAATATACCTAATTGTACAAGACTCATTTCTTTTTTATGTTTATTAACAAATTCTAAAAATTCTGAAAAAGTATCTGCTTTATCGCTTTGTGAAACTTCGTTTATGGATGCGGTAATACTATCTTTAATAAATTCTAAATTACCATAACTTAAATTTAAAGACTTTAAATTATCGGCTTCAAGCGACACTAAATCAAGATGAGCTAATTGACTTAACTCATCTTTTGAAAATCCCAATTCATTAGCTTTTAATTCAATATTTTGTTCAATTTCGTTTTTAAAATTTCCAATTTCATTTTCTGGTACTATTTCATCGTATTTGTTTATTCCTCCTTTATTTTCTTTTGGTTTTTCCTGATTATTTTCCCCGTTTTTGTTATCTTGTTTAAGAAAGATTGAATTAAATTCCGGATTCACGATTTTCACCATTTTATTAGTGATATAAACGAACAAGTCTTAAGGCTTCCTAATTAGGATAACTCAATTCCACTCGATTCGCAACTTCGTTATCGCTATTCGCCCAACTCTAAGTGTCCGTTTGGCGTGAGCAAGCCCCTCAAACACATATTCGTTCAGGCATTCGTCCCGCGCGCCCATTCAGGCTCTCGGTGTAGCCGTTCTCGCGTTCCTTCAATACACGGATGATCTGATCTTCTGTAAAAAGCTTCTCCCTCGTCTGCTCCTTATCTTAAGTTGCAGACTCTAACTCATTTTGGAGACTCTTTCGGGGGGCAGGTCACTATCATCCATGATAGAAAAAATAAGAGAATTTGATAGGATTTGTTGTTTCTAAATCGAATTCTGAAATATACAGGAATAATTTTGACTTTTTAAGGCTGAAAAACAGGCTAAATATGCTCTAAAACAGCTATAAATACTTACACATCCTGTTACACATACACATTTTTAATCTCTAATTATTTAATAATATCAATTAATTAGTATATAGATATAGCAAGCTCATAACCTGAAGGTCATAGGTTCAAATCCTATCCCCGCAACCAATTAAATCAATGACTTAGCCGCTTTCGAGCGGCTTTTATTTTGCTCCATTTCTACCATATTTCTACCTGTGCTACCCGTTGTGCTACTCAAAAAAGCTTAGAAAAAGAATATGGGGGGTACATTTGGGGGTGCAAGATTTTGTGGTGGGGGTATCAATTCAAATCCGAAACAGGGATTTGAACCTACGCCGTCATATATATGGAGTGTGCTCAATTACTTAGTGACTCTAAGTGTAATTTTTTATAATGTCGCAACTATGGATTTAAATTTTGGGGCTGTCCTAGCTAACTATTAAAAGTTAGTGTAATTAAGGACAGTATGATGTACAGAAAGAGCCAAATATCCTGGCACAAACAAGCCCGATTAATCGAACATTTTGTTGCCGGATCAACTGCTCGTACAGCAGCAAAATTGGTTAATGTAAATAAGACAACCGCTGCCTTTTACTTTCACCGTCTGAGAGAGATTATCGCCCTTGAATGCAAAAACAAAGCTTTGTTTTCAGGGGAGTTTGAGGTTGACGAAAGCTATTTTGGAGGTGTGCGCAAAGGTAAACGTGGGCGTGGTGCAGCAGGTAAAGTCCCAGTGTTTGGAATCCTCAAACATGGCGGTAAGGTTTACACACAGATAATTCCAGATGCTGCGAGCAAGACGCTGATGCCGATTATTCGAGACAAAATCCAGCCTGATAGTATCGTTTATTCCGATTGCTGGCGTGGTTATAATGTTCTGGATGTTTCTGAGTTCAAACACTACCGAATTAACCATTCAAAACTATTTGCCAACAAGCATAATCACATAAATGGGATCGAGAACTTTTGGAACCAAGCCAAGCGGCACATGCGAAAATTTAACGGTATTCCTGCCAAGCATTTTGAGCTATTCTTGAAGGAATGTGAATGGCGATTTAACAACTGTGATCCAACAGACCAGTTAACACAATTAAGACAGTGGGTTAAACAATATTTGAACTAGTTAGCTAGGACAGCCCCAAAAAAAATAAGGGGGAACTTGAAATTATGGCGTGGGGTTAAGAAAGCCTTTTCCATTTTGCTCTGCCAGCCAGAGGTCGGCTTTACGCAATTCCTCTACTTGTAATTTTCTTAAATTAAAGCGCCGCGAATAACGCGAAGTGTCACGGCAGGCTCTGTTTTAGGCGGTTTTTGTTTTACAAATTTGACCATTATTCTTTCCTTGATATTTTATTTTGGCTCTTAAATTTATGGCTATTGCGATGTTAGCATAAGAGATTCATTGCGATGATGATAGCCGGATGCCCTCTTATTGTGTGGTTTTCCTCTTCTAATTTTGGTCGTTCCTGCTATAGTGTCTTCTGCACCCTTTCCCTGAGGCTTAGAATCCGGCAGAGTTTCTTCTTTTTCAAGCCGCCCCTCTGGGCACGATAGGCAGCTGATTGCTTCGCGCTCAGTTGTTTCGAAGAACAGCACACTTAATGTGAAGAACAGCACCTGATGTGTTGTGTGCTTAATTTTTGGAGAAATAACATAATATGGAAAAATTATTATTATTCACACCCGGTCCGGTTAACGTGGCTGAAAATGTTAAGGCGGCCATTTCTAAAGAAGACATTTGCCATCGGGAAGCCGAATTTGACGTTTTGCTACAGAGTGTGGAGAATAAATTACTACAGCTCTTTGAGATTAAAACAATTTCGGATTATCGCGCTGTCGTTATTACCGGCTCCGGCACAGCCGCGAATGAATCCATGCTGTCCTCTATCGTTGGAGATAAAAACATCCTCATTTTGTCCAATGGTGAATTTGGTGAACGGCTGCACAAGATTTCCAAGATTCATAATAAAAATACCTTTCTACTGGACTTTGCCTGGGGCGAAACGCTGAATTTAGAAAAAGTGGAAGCCTATCTACAGGAACACGACATTGATATTGTTGCGATGGTTCACCATGAAACCAGTTCGGGAATGTTAAATCCGCTAGAGAAAATTGGCGCATTATCAAAAGAAAACGGAGCCATGTTGATTGTTGATTGCGTGAGCAGCACAGGCGCAGAAGTGATTAATATGGAGAAATGCCACATTTCATTTTGCTCAAATTCGAGTTCAAAAGCGGTTTGCTCCTATCCCGGATTATCATTTGTGGTGGGGCGCATAGATGAATTTGAAAAATTAAAGGATATGCCCGTTAAATCTACTTATTTGAACCTGTATAATTTTTATCATTTTATTAAAATATATTCACAAACGCCAAATACGCCCGCTGTTCCCTTGCTTTTTGCTCTGGAGCAAACGCTGATCAATATACTGGATAAAGGCATTTCCAATCACCATGCCAGTCTTAGAGATAAAGCAAATACTTTAAGGCAAGGTATGTTGAAACTCGGTCTTAAATTTCTGATTGATGAGAAAGACATGTGCTGCGTTTTAACGACCGTGAAGATCCCCCTTCATATTGATGTCACTTCTTTTCGTCAAAAATTAAGAGAGAAATCTATTATCATTTATGAAGGAAAGGGATGCTTTAAGGATAAGGTATTTCAAGTCGGAAATATTGGTGAATTATCGTTTGATGATATTCAGTTTTTCCTGAAATCTCTGGAAAAAGTCTTACGAAGCTTTGATCCGGTTAATATCAAAAATATTACGCACATCAATGCCTCTCGCTTGATATTTACACCTGCAAATGATGAAGAATCAAAGCGTAAAAATTTTGCAGCACAAGACAAAGCATGAATGAAAAATTTATGTCTTCAGCAGAAAACAAAAACAATTCATTGATAACGCCCCCGACAATACTTTCTTTTGTCAAAGACTTACCAAATCTTTGCTCGCTAGCGGGGCTTTGTTTAGCAGTTCTGGCAATTTACTTTGCAAGTGTAGGCGCTTTCCCAGCGGCTATGATTGGGTTAATCTGGGCCGTATTTTTTGACTGGAGCGATGGTATTATTGCCCGCCATATGAAAAACCGTACGAAAATGCAGCAAAAATTTGGTGGGCAACTCGACTCATTGATCGATATTATTAGTTTTGGGGTTTGTCCAGCGATCATTTTGTTAAGCTATGGCGAGTATAGTCCTTGGTTCGTTCCCGGTGCTTTTTTAATCATGGCGGCAGGAGTCCTGCGATTAAGTTATTTTAATGTGTTTGGTTTGGTTGAGGAATCAACCTATCAAGGTTTGGCGTTAGATAATAACAGTCTTGTTCTCGTTTCACTTTTTGTCTTTGAAGGCTTTATCAATCCTTCTATTTTTGCATCACTCCTTTACATTATTTTACTAGTATTGGCGATCTTAAATGTGGCTCCGATTAAAACGCCAAAACTTGGCGGCGTCTGGTATTACGGTATTACTGCCTATGCTCTCATATTGACGTTGTTTTATGGTTGGCAGTTGCTAAGTGCAGACGGCTGATAATGAGGTTTTAATTTTGAAAGAAACAATTAATGACAAGCAACCCACTATTACGATGTATAATTTCGAATGATGAAAATGAAATTATTGTTTACAGCGCAGATAGTTTTTCTCAATTCCCTAAACGGAATGCTTCTGTCGGTTCAAAATGTGATCGTGCCCTAGCCGCTGCCTGTAGCAATGATTTGGTTATTTTGCGTGGTAAGTTAGATAAAGAATACCAACAATGGTTAAATTCTCATGGTTTGGGCACGGACTACGTTGTCGAATATAAACATCCAGACACAGGGCGTACGTTGTCAGAACTAATTGTAGAAAACCCTGATCCTGTTAAAAAGGTGATACAAAAATTGGGTGGAAATCCAGTATATGTCCCATGGTATTCTATGCAGCAGGAAACTATGGCCGCAAACATTATCGGCGCGAAGCTATTTGGTTCTGCGGAATCTAATACACTTAAATATAATGATAAGGCAACATTTAAAGCACTGTGCCAACAGTTAAATATCCCTGTGGTTGATGGTGCAGTATTTTCAATACAAGCAGACAACAGCGACAATTTTCGACAAATGGAAATCCTGATTAATCGCTATAACGCCAATCACGATACCGTGATTATTCGAGGTGCTTTGGGTGAGGCCGGAGCATCATTATATAAAACCCAAGGTGATGATCTTACCAATCTATATAAGACCATTGTTGCCAGTTATGAAAAGACTGTCCTTATTGAACCATTTTTAAAAGTGTCTAGCTCGCCAAATGATCAATGGGTTATTGATAGAAAAGGGAAGATAGCCCACATTGGAATGATTGATCAGGAATGTAAAGACGGCATGCATCATGTTGGTAGTTTAAAAGGCTTGAAACCAGCAACTGATGTCTACGACACCATTACTAAGACTTCTCTAAAAATTGTGGCTCATATGGCAGAATCTGGATATTGCGGTGTCATAGGAATTGATTACATTGTATCTGACGAGGGCATCTTTCCGATTGAGAATAATGCACGTTTTAATGGTTCTTCTTATGTGCATATCGCCGTTCATAATATTGAAGAAAAAATTGGTGCTGTTCCATTTTGGAAGTTCATTAAACTGAATACCCAGCCCTGCTCTTTCGCTGAATTAGCCAAACAATTATCGCCCGTGCTTTATGATGGTAAACGGGCTAATTCTATTTTTCCGCTAAACTGCGATGCGCTCCTGCAAACAGGGTGCTTTTCTATTGTGATCTTAGCTCAGGATATTCAGCACATTCAATCACTTGAAAATGAATTAGAAATTCTGGGTATCAGTAAGCCATGATTAAATTTGATACTGTATTTGCATCGCTAAGAAAGAGTCACTGAAATAATGAAAGATACTGAAACAAAAACACAGATGAAAGCGATCATTCTGGCAGCAGGCGTAGGATCAAGAATTCGGCCATTGACAGATAATTGTCCCAAGAGCCTGTTAAAAATTGGCGGAAAAACAATTCTTGAGATGATGCTCTCTCATATTCAGGATTGCGGGATCAGTGATGTTATCTTCGTGCTCGGATATTTACAAGAACAGATCAAAGACTATGTCAAAACAAACTTCCCGGATTTAAACGCTCAATTTATTACAAATGAAAAATACTTAGAAACAAATACCGGATTTTCTCTCATGCTGGCCATGGAGTCCATTAAGGGATCAAATTTTGTAAAGTTTGATGCGGACGTGGTGTTTGATAAGAAAATCCTTAAAAAACTTATTGAATGCGAACATGAGAATTGCCTCTGTATTGATAAAAACATCAACCTTGATGAAGAAGAAATTAAAGTCATTATTGATAAGCAAAACCGGGTGGTTAAAGCCAGCAAGACAGTCAATCCTAAAGAGGCTGTTGGTGAGTCAATCGGCATCGAGAAAATTAGTGCTGAGACAGCAAAACTTTTGTTGGCAGAGTTAAAAGCAATGATGGCAGACGAACAAAACTATCAAGAATATTATGAAGCTGCCTATGAACGATTAATTGAAAAAAATGTTCCGTTTAACACGCTGGATATTACCGAACTAAAATGGACTGAAATTGATACGAAAGAAGACTTCACCACCGCAGAAAAAATATTCAATAATAAGTCATAATAAGGAGAAAAAACATATGACAGTCATTCAGCTACACCAATCAATTGAGGTCTAGTTTTAGAACGTCATAACAAAGCAGCCGCGCAGAAATCTACGTATTAGATCATTGAAAATAACATGCTTAAAAAACTTAATGAGAATTTCAAAACCCTCGACGATAGAAAATATTCACTTACAGTCACCTACATTGATGATGATAATCTTGATGAAAAGATTGAGGAATTGTTATCCGGCATTGAAGAAAAGGCAGAAGATATAGGATGCAGCATAGACGGTACCTTTGTTTACGTTGCGGATGACGAAAACAGGCGCTGGGAATAATCTTAAGATTTGAGCTTTATTTTTCAAAAAATTTTTCAATCTTCCGTTTCGAAGTAACGATCACACAACCAATAAAATCAACAAGTTAGCCGCTTTCGAGCGGCTTTTTTTAAAGAGAGGTGGCTCCAGATATATTCGTTCTTCTGTCGTCCGTAGTTTTGCTCATGCCACTCTCAGAGGTGGTCCTACTTTGTTGGACAGTTTTGCGAGGTAATCATCCCCTAAAATAATGGTATTTTGACGTAATATTGAGAATTTGGAGCTTTTCTACAAACTGCTATAATTTAGACTAAATTGAATTTTGATTTTCAAACCTCGGAGATTATAGATGAACAATCGCGGTCTGTCACAGCAAGAAGCAGCGGCACGGCTGAAAGCTGATGGTGCCAACGAGCTCCCCGTTTCCGGCAGGCGGAGGTCTTTGAAAATTGTCATGGATGTCATCAAAGAACCCATGTTTTCTCTGCTTATTGGAGCGGGATTCATATATCTCCTGTTAGGAGACCTCCTAGAAGCGATCGTGCTGCTGTTCTTCGCGACGCTATCTGTTCTCATCACCGTGGTACAAGAAATTCGAAGCGAGCGAGTGCTGGAAGCCCTTCGTGATCTAACCAGCCCTCGAGCACTCGTTATCCGAGACGGACTACCCGTCCGCATAGTCGGTCGTGATGTAGTAAGGGAAGATTTGCTTATCCTTAACGAAGGCGACCGGGTTCCAGCTGACGCGATGATAATTTCCGGTAACAACCTCGTTACAGATGAATCACTGCTTACAGGGGAATCAGCGGCGGTTCGAAAAAAACCTTCTAAAAATGATTCAGAAACAGCATCACGTCCGGGCGGCGATGACCTGCCCTATGTCTACGCCGGAACCATGATTGTCCGTGGCAACGGACGTGCCATTGTCCTTGCGACGGGAATACACAGCGAGATCGGTAAAATCGGGCAAGCACTCTCCTCTATTGAAACGGAACAACCTCGCCTTCGGGAGCAGACGC
>JAGLRU010000199.1 GCA_023136145.1 Alphaproteobacteria bacterium | reverse complement strand
TTTGCGTCCGCAGTGTTTACGTGCAATTTCATAAAGACGGCGTTCTGTTGGCTTTCTAAGCCTAAAATAATCAGGGTTAAGTGTTAATACTTCATTAGCCCTGATTGCGTTGAATACCCAATCAGATAACTTTATTTCGCACCACTCTAAACGTCCATTGATACCGTTTTTACGTTTAAATCCTGCGGTGTCTATTAGACCAAAAATATCAGTTTGGGTTTCCCCACCTGTTTTAATATCAGTTCTTATCGTAGTGCCTCGCAATCGTTCTAAAGCCTCTGTCAAAGCTATATATGCTCTTCCATCTGTTTTGCGTTTGGTAAATCTTAGTAATTCGTGACTATTTATTCGTACTCTTGGGCTGACTTCTTCACCTGCGTTTAGTTTTGTCATGATCTGCGATATTGCATAGATAAGAATATCTTTATCGTAAATTGTCGCCATCCCCTTAACGCTAGGGGTAATGATAAGAGTATTACCGTTATGTTCGTAATGTCGAATTTTAGTTTCTGGTTTTTTAGAAAGAGAATAGAAGGGGTGTTCCATTTGAGGCAAAATATCTTTTAATATTGCGTCTGCAACATCACAGATAAATAAATCACCTTGAGGATATTTTTCAGGAATTAATTGTTTATCATACATATTTTTTCGTAATATTAGACACTAAAGTTCGTGTTTTTAGACACCAGAAGGTAGTATTCGTGTTTTTAGACACCGTGTCAACTGATTCGTGTTTTTAGACACTAAAGTTCGTGTTTTTAGACACCAAAGTTCGTGTTTTTAGACACCGCGTCATTTTGTAAGAGATTGTTTTTTATAGGTTTTTTACCCCTTTATCCACAACGTAACACTATATTTAACACTATATAACACTAGAAAGACTTGTGGATAACGTGACATCCTACACTATGAAAATTACCTCATTGGATTAAATAGTATTTCATTTATATATTTGTACTTATTGAAATATTGTAACTGCCAACCAGACAAGAATTATATTTAACCTCATTAGCATTATGACAATATAGTGCATATTGATAGTCTCTAGTTTTCTTGACAATAAATTATTATCTTGTTTTAAAGCTACAAAACTGCTACATTTGTAATAGAAAGTGAGGTTATAATGATAACAGAACCTACAAATATTCGGCTTGAAACCAAAGCTAAAGCTAAAGCGTGGCAAATATTTGAAGCACTAGGCATGAAACCTGCCCAAGCTTTCAATTTATTTATTCGTCAAGTTAATTTACAAGGTGGCATTCCTTTTGAGATTAAAATTCCCAATGCTGAAACGATAGCAGCAATGGAAGAATTAGCCAACGGCGGAGGCGAACGCTCTAAAAATACCAAAGAAATGTTTGAAAAGCTTGGAATCTAGAATATGTATGAACAAGTTTGGACGTCTCGTTTTCGCCGCGACATTAGACGCTGTGAAAGACAAAACAAGCCTTTGGATAAATTTAAAAAAATTGCCAGACTTTTATCTGCCGGAGAACTTTTGCCCCCGCAAAACTGTGATCATAATTTAACAGGTAATTATACCAACCACAGAGAATGTCATATTTCTCCCGACTGGCTTTTAGTTTATCGCATCAATAAAGATAAAAAGGTTATTGAATTTGTCAGAACAGGCAGTCATTCAGATTTATTCTAGTAATATTTTTAATACGCTAGAAACGGAATAAAATGTCTTTGAAAGACTTGAATAATTTTCTCTGAACAATGTCCAAAAAACCTACCCTCCAGCTTGTTGACCGGAGGGCAGGGCGATAATATCACCGTTCGCGCCAACGGCTTCCCAGCCTGTACGCTTGTTCATAATATCATGTTATGGGCTTAATCCTACAAAGAAACAGAATTTCTCAGCAAGGCTGATTTATTATGTAATCCTATTATTATCACTGTTCATAAAATATCCTAGCCTCGCGGCGATGAGCGGCTTTAAAAACTTTGAGCGAAGCGAAACCATAATTCTTTTGTTCTGCTGTTAGCAGGGCATTTTTATATGGGAATAGTATTGCGATAGTGGTTGTAATTCAGGCTAGAGATATGAGACCGTAATTAATCGACTGCTTAATGATTTTAGAGAAGTGCGCACTTATCCAAACTAAAGTTTGGGTGCTTTTTGCCTAAGAGCAAATGAAAGGTTTTAGCCCCTCTCAAACTCTGACAAATGATTGCGCCTTTAGGCGCAGATCAAGAGTGTTCCGCC
>JAGLRU010000198.1 GCA_023136145.1 Alphaproteobacteria bacterium | reverse complement strand
GCCGATATCCCAAATTCCCAAACGGATATCGCCGTCTATGTCATCAGACACACTTAAATCAGAATCATTGGATAAGTCTGTGCCTGAATCTGTAGCAGCAAGATCATCCGAAGCAAGGTGGAAGTTGTCAATAGCTTCATTTACAAAAATAAACGTCTGCTCGGTTTTATTGTTTTCACCCTCTCCGATAGCATCTGTTCCATCCGTGGCATTGTAATCAGTACCAGCGGCAAACGTTCCGCTATAAGCGTTATCGTTTCCGCTGCCTTTGACTATATTGTTTTTAGCCGCGACTGTTCCCGCCCCGATATTAATGCCCAGATAGTTGTCTATTAAGCTATTGTTGTACAGGTAATATGTTCCGCCAGTTGCAGTCACAATTCCCGCGGTATTAGCAGTTGTTCCGTTTACGAAATCATAGATGATATTGTTGTAGATTTTAGCGATGGTGTCCACGCCATTGGCGTAAATACCTGTAGCTTCGGAATTCGCTTCGCTGATTACTCCTTTAATTATATTGCTGTTTAAACTTATTTCTGAAGATGCGACCTGGCTGTCAATATTCACAGCTTTGCACCCTGTGTAGCCGCCAGAATTGGTTAAGCTGATTTGCAAGCCTTCAACTTCTACATAATTTTCCTTGATATCCAATATGTATGTATCATTAGCCGCCACAGTTCCGCTCAAACGATATACACTCTCGCTCCATATCCCGCTATGCCTGTTCGCTGCTTCGGTATAGATTTTTATATAGTTTGTATTTGAAGTAGTCCAGTCGTCTATGATCACTGCCGTTGTATCCGCTGTCCCAGCTGAACTTCTGCAGCTGGCTACGGCAATAGCCATGTCTCCGGTATTGGAAATAGTCACATAATTCGTATTCTCTGTCTGATAAACCTGTTCACCTGATTCAAAGGTTCCGCTTATATTTTCCAAAAGAATTTGCGTACCTGTAGTATGAACCACATCAGCTGTAACTCCACTGCTTGCTCCTGTCACGCTGTCTGTATCAGCAATAACTCCCGTTATTCCAGCATGAGAAAAAACCAACGTACTAACCACGGTTAAATCAGCCTGATTATTGGATTCCCAGGAAGCTAGAGACGTATAGTCGGTGCCGATTTCGTTATCAGGATCAATTATGCTTACAAACTCAGCCACACCAAAAGAAAGACAATTCCAATTAATGTTATTCAAGCTATCGAAAGAATGAAAAGCCATTATTGCCGCGGTATTGACATTATTGGAATCTTTGACATCAACATAACTCACGTTTCTTGTCCATTGAGGGTCTATCTTCCATTGCGTGCCGCCGGTTGTGCTTCTCAGTGTAATCCTATTTCCCGGCTGGCCGGTTAAGGTTAAGACTCCTGTTATGGTCTGAGTTTTTGCTACTTCAAATTGAAGCGCTTTTCCGGCTATGGTACAGATGAAATTATTAAAAGTTGTATCTCCGTAGATATGGGAGACCTGGGTATTGTCGTCAAAAGTAACCGTCTGGTTGGAGTGCGTAAATGTTCCTGAATTATTAAAATCCGCGTGAATTGTCAGGCTATGCCCATTTGCGTCAAGCTTACCCGCGCCGGAAATAGTTAGGTTATCAAAGATCCAATCGTTAGTAAGGAAAGGAGTACTTGCTCCGCTGTTGCTGTTATTGT
>JAGLRU010000197.1 GCA_023136145.1 Alphaproteobacteria bacterium | reverse complement strand
TGGGAAGTTCTGAGTCTCGATGACAACGAACAGCAACAAATGCAGTCACTTATCGACATCGTTTTTCAGGGTCAATCCACAGCACTCCCATTCGATGAACTTATGCAACTGGCTCCACGTCGGTATGTGCATTCCGGGGGAGCTTCCATAGAAATTGATTACCGCCCCATGCACAATTCTACCGGAAAGCTCATCGGCATCCTGCTCGTTGCAAGCGATGTCACGAAAGAAAAAGCCGCGCTGGAAGAAATACATCTCAAGGAAGCGCGAATTGTCAGGATGCTCAGGATCGCCAAAGACAAGATGGCCTTCGTTGGCTATATGCGCCGAATGGAAGATGTACTGCTGGCACCCACCAAAAAACAGAAAAAAGAAGATTTTGCACGAGATATACATACCCTTAAAGGAATGTCAAAATTCTTCCATCTAGACGCAATCACCAGCATTCTGCACGAAGTAGAAAATGTAATGAAGGCGCAAGAAACCGTCTACGTAGATGAAATGATTTCCGTCTGCTGCGATGCCATCACTGCCCTATTTGAGGAAGCCAAAGGATATGGACGCGAAATCTGGGGCAATAATTTTGAGATTCAGGAGGAAGTCGTTATCCTGCCAGTCAGATATGCAACAGAGTTCGGCAAAGAATTACGCGAACAGGGAGCGCAAGGAATTGCTTTTAGCTACTTTCAGAAAATCGTATCACAGCCGGTTCGAGACATGCTAATTCCGTTCGAGACGCAGCTCAGTTATTTCGCTGTTATGACCGGGAAGAAAATCAATATTACTCCGCCGGCAAGTGGTGAAATCAGAGTCTTCCCTACTGTATACAAAGAATTTTTCGAATCGCTCGTACATATGGCACGCAATATCATAGATCATGCGTCCGAGCCGGAAGAAACACGCATAAAGGCTGGCAAAACACCTGAACTAAATGTAAGTATGGACATAAGCTACGGTCCTTTCAAAAACACCATGATCCTTACCATCACAGACGACGGAAAAGGCATAGACACCGAAAAACTGCGCGAGAAGGTCGGTAAAACAGAAGAAAACGAGGAAGCTCTTCTACAGCATATTTTCGATCCAAAAATTTCAACTCAAGACACAGTATCAGAAGAATCCGGTCGGGGCATCGGTCTCAATGCAATAAAAACCGCCGTCGAAAAACTGGACGGTAGCATCCATATCTCCTCAGAGTTAGGCAAAGGATCCGTTTTCACTCTCAATCTTCCAATTATATGGGAACCTCGCTAGAGTTTATATATAATTTTCCACAAAAACTCCGAAATGTATCGTCTTACACTGCAAACACAACTAGCAAAGAGGTTTCGGGTATGACAGAAAAATTTCCGGAAGCTTCTCCTGAAAGAAAGCAATTCGAAGAAATCTGGTCACAACGAATAAACAAGTAGGTTCTCTCCACTCCGGTTATCGCAGAAAATCTTCTAATATTCGGAAGCTATAAAAGATCGGTTGATGCTCTTTCACTTCAAAACGGTGCTGAAGTCTGGTCATTACCTCAAAAAGAACCTGTGTTCGCTTTATGTTT
>JAGLRU010000196.1 GCA_023136145.1 Alphaproteobacteria bacterium | reverse complement strand
CTTCCATGACAAACCAGTATGTCCGTTCCAACCCCCCTCGCGCAGATATTGCCGCATGTACTCTGGACTGGCTTGCTTTCTGGGCGAAAGGTGATGCTTTACTTGGCAACGTCAACAAGAACGGCGAATATACGCGTAAGTGGCTTCTTGGCTCCATTTCCAGCGCATGGATGCAAATACAAAACGAGCCATCGCTTGATCCAGACAAGCGAAAGGAAGTTATCGACTGGATTCGCAAGGTTGCCAAAGCCGCAAAAGCTGATTTCTCCAGAGACGGACATCTAAATTCTCGACAGAACAACCATTTGTATTGGGCAGCATGGGGAGTAGGAGCCGCTGGCATGGCCATTAATGATGCTAGTATGTTTGATTGGGCAATAAACAAGGCACGCGAGGGCATTAACGACATCCAATTAGATGGCACACTGCCACTAGAATTGGCCAGAGGTCAACGCGCCTACCACTATCATTTATTCGCAGCCATGCCTCTTTTTATGCTGGCAAATGCAGCGGAGAAAAACGGAATTGATCTTTTTCTGCAGAATGACAGCGCACTGCGCCGTCTGGCAGAATTATGCCTTAAAAATCTTGGTAATCCAATCGCTTTCCAGCAAATAACCGGTAAGAAGCAAGACCTGACCCGTGCTGGAACATCGTCTGATCTTGGGTGGGTAGAAATCTACCGCCAGCATTATAAGAACCCTAGTGCAGATGCTGCCCTCCAAAAATTCCGACCAATGAAGTGCAGTCGCTTTGGAGGCAATGTTACGTTGCTTTATAGCCAGATTCTGGTGAAGTCCTCTCAAGAAAATAAAGTGAATTATACCATAGTCGATTGAACAATTAACCGCATGTTTTTCCTTGAAACGTCATATCAACGAAAGCCGATATAACGGAAAGGATATAATTATTTTTTCAAAATCCGGCACATAAAATCTATCCATTCTTCGCAATGCTGCTTATGAGGAATTCCATAGCCTTTTCAACCGGTAATGGCTTGCTAAAGAGATAGCCTTGTCCGGCATCGCATCCAAGTCCGGCGATAGAAATGGCCTCGTTGGCAGATTCGATCCCCTCGGCTACAATTGATAGATCGAAGGTCTTAGCCAGCGACACGATGGCACGTACCACGTTGAGGCTTTTGCTGTTGCTATGAATATCTTGAACGAATGAACGATCGATCTTAAGAATATCAATAGGAAAACGATGCAAGTAACCGAGGCTTGAATAACCAGTGCCAAAGTCATCCAGTGCGATTGTAAGCCCTTGCTTCCTGAGGTCTTTCAACACCACTTCCGCCTGTTTAGGATTTCCCATCAAGGCACTTTCCGTGATTTCCAACACGATCTGCGCCGGATCAACGCTGCTTTCTTCGATAATAGAGGCAATCTGGCTAGAAAAATCCTTGGAATCGAAGTGAATACCTGAAAGGTTGACACTCAGAAAAAGCTTACGGTCAATATTGCCAGCAACCTCCTGCAACTCCTGTACGACTTGACAAGCGCGACGTAACATCAGCATATCCAGATGCCAGACAACATCGGTACGCTCGGCCACGGGAATAAACTCCATAGGCGGAATCATCCCCTTTTCAGGATGATTCCAACGGATCAACGCCTCGAATCCAAGCAGCTTCCTGTCCGGCAGTGACACAATCGGCTGGAGATGTGGAGCAAACTGCTTTTTCTCGATTGCATGGGTAATTTCCTGCGCCATGCGCAACTCTTTCAGGGCGGTTTCTTTTTGGAGGCGAAGACCAAGCAGAAAATCATCCGCCCTGTCGAGTAGCTTTATATCTTTGTTCTCGCATGGCAGTATATCAACTTCGGAAACCGAATCTGGTGATGTGATGCTCCACTGACGGTAACGATTCACCAGCAAGCTCATCAACAGTCCCACCAAAGGATCAAGCTGCATAATACGGTTCTGGAAGATGTGCGGAAAAATACGGAATACTTCGCAGTCCTCCGTTGCGATTGCCGTTGCCGTCCTCGCCCCCGGTCCAAGCAGTGCAGTTTCGCCAAATACTTCGCCTTCACCAAGCCGCACGAGAGGAACTTTCCTGCCATCTCTTTTGACGCTGATCTCGACCTCTCCCTTTTCAATGATATAGGCACAATCCCGATTGTCCTTCTCGCTAAAAACAACCGCATCCTTCAGATAAAGACTACGCATTTGTTGTAGATTCATTTTTTGTGCGGACTTTACGATCGTATTCATGCAAACTCTCCAGATATTTAAGTCATTCTGAGCGTAGCGAAAAATCCTGTAGGGTTGCAATAGGGAAGATTCCTAGCTACGCTCAAAATAACGTTAAACTCAATAATTTATGACTGAAATATGGATTCCAACGACCTTTTCACTGAAAAAAAACACTTGGCCATGCCGCCGGTAAGCAATAAAGCTCCCACTGAATACACGGTGAGCGAACTAAGTCGCAAGCTCAAGCGGATAGTCGAGGAGAAATTCTCATGCGTACGTGTGCGTGGTGAGATTTCAAAGGTCACTCTCGCTAGATCCGGCCATCTTTATACGGCGATGAAGGATGCAAATGCTGTTCTTGATGCAGTATGCTGGAAAGGAACCGTCTCCCGCCTTGCAGTCAGACCGAAGGAGGGTATGGAGGTCGTTTGCACCGGACGGTTAACGACATACCCGGGACGCTCCAATTATCAGCTTGTCATTGAAACAATGGAATTGGCAGGACAGGGTGCGTTGTTGAAAATGTTAGAAGATCTTCGCCAGAAGCTAGCTGCCGAAGGACTATTCGATAAGTCGCTGAAGAAGCCTATTCCTTTTTTACCAGACGTGATTGGAGTCATTACATCCCCCACCGGCGCGGTAATTCGCGACATCATGCACCGCCTCGACGAAAGGTTTCCACGCAGGGTGCTACTATTGCCGGTGGTGGTACAGGGACAGAGTGCTGCCGCGCAGGTAACGGCGGCTATTCACGGTTTCAATGCCCTGCCTGTTGGTTCACCGCATCGCCCTGATCTCCTGATTGTGGCACGGGGTGGCGGGTCGCTTGAAGACCTGATGCCGTTTAACAATGAGGAACTTGTGCGCGAAGCTGCGGCAAGCACAATCCCGCTGATTTCTGCTATTGGTCATGAGACAGATACTACGCTGATAGATTATGCTGCCGCATTACGCGCCCCAACTCCAACAGCCGCCGCAGAAATGGCCGTTCCAGTCCGCGCCGAATTGCTGGCGCAGGTGATTGATGGAGAACGGCGGCTTGTTTCTGGTGCTCATCGCCTGCTTCAACAGCACAGGATTCATTTGCAGGGACTAGGGCGCGGACTGGGTGATCCGAAACGGATGTTGGAATCAGGGATGCAACGTCTAGATCATCTATCATCGAGGATTGATCTTGGACTAAAAAACAGACTGCACCGCCGAAGCGCAAGGCTAAACGAACTTTCCGCCAAGCTGTCACCTCTAGCTCTTACCCGACGGGCAAAGGATATGCTGCGGCTTTTGTCTGTTGCTGGCGAAAGGCTGACACATACCGGACAAAAAATTCTCGCTGACCGCAAGGTAAAGCTGCAAAACCTCTCCGCCATGCTGGAAAGCCTATCTTTCGAACGCGTGCTGGAGCGCGGTTATGCTGTCGTTTTTGATGATAAGGACGGTATTATCTCCTCAGCATCAAAACTCTCCCCCGGTCAGAAAATAGATATCCGCTTCAGGGACGGAAAAAAGAAAGCCGTAGCGGAGGAGTAAGGTACGGCTTTTGTTGCATTAACAGTTTGCTGAAAAATCCCCTTTTGTGTCATTCAATGCAGCTACAAAAACCCTCCACCACTGTCATGCCGTCAAATCCGCGTGGCTTGCTAAACGGTTATACGATCATCGACTTTATTCAGTTTCACATCTTGGATCAACATCTACTATATCTCTTCCTTCACCACCAAATTTTGTAGCAAAATATCCTATCAGAAGACCAGAAACAGCTCCTTCAAGCAACATCCAATACGGCATAACAAAAATGCTGGTTTCGCCAAAAACAGAAGCAGCCAACACTTTAAACTGATCGTATGTGAATAACATCAAAACAAAGTTCATCCATGTTCCCAAAATAAATGATCTAAACCACCAAGGAAGAGGCAACCGCAATATCGGATGCCAGGTAAAAACACCGAAAACTCCAATTATTGCTCCTAATGTTGTGTACCAAAACAACACACCAAAGCGCAGCATTAATGATGTTTCTTTAGCAAAAAAAGATAAACAAACAAACCCAGCCATACCTATAACAAAACCAACGGCTTTCCCAACTGCAACGCTAGTAAAGAGGGAGTTTCTTTTTAACATTTAAACACCTCCATTTTAGTTGTTTAATCAAATCGTATCACGCATTGATTCAAATTAGAGAATAATTTCTACATGGCATGATTGGCTTCTTTATTTGACTATGCTCAAAACTCATTAATTGAGATATGGTCACCTCTAAAAACCTCAAAACTCTTCAAATATTGTCATTTCTTTGGTCATATATAGTATCTTAACACCATGTCCGAATTTCTGGAATTATCTCTCATTTCTGCTTATTATGGGTGGAGATGACTTTGATGTAATAACTTTAAACAAGAAAACTTTATCAGAGCTGAATAATTTTTCTAAAATAGAAATTGTCCCACACA
>JAGLRU010000195.1 GCA_023136145.1 Alphaproteobacteria bacterium | reverse complement strand
CAATGGCAGCAATAGACGGCTTTGTTAAAATCATCGCGGACGCAACAACGGATCGCGTACTTGGCTGTCATATCGTCGGCGCGGAAGCGGGAACGCTGATTGCCGAAATCGTATTGGCAATAGAACTCAATGCCACCGCCGAGAACATCGCCCGCACCTGCCACGCCCACCCGACCTTAAACGAAATCGTCCGTGAAGCGGCTCTGGCAGTAGGCGGACGAGCGATACATATGTGAGTTTGTGGGTTAAACTCCTTCTCAAAACCCTCTTTTGCGTCATGCTCGCTTTTTGCTAAGCATCTGGTAGGCTGTCCAGCTACCATTATAAACTCATAAGACGCGTGGACACGCTTCCAGACCCCCACGCAAAGGCGGGGGTGACTGGTTGTTTTACGTGAAGGAGCTTTTTTGGTGCAACGAATCAGATTCCTCGCGGAGACCGGAATAACAATGGAGGATTTTTAGTTTTTCAAAAAACTTGACATATTTGTTAGGAATTAGTTATGCTTAAATATGTAATGTTTTTGTATGGAAATAAGGTAAAGGAAAATAACTAATGTCGAAGTTTTTAGGTGAGCGCCCTGCTAAATTGAGGGATGCTTTTAAAGCTGCTGTCGGAAATGTTAAATATGATACTGACAAAATGGATGTTGCGCGCGCTAGTGTTGTTAGTTCATTGTTTGGTGTTATAAGTGCAAATGCTGCTGCACTTATGGACATTGATTACATTTTAGGAAACAAGATTGGGGTGGCTGCTGCAGTAGTTACTGGGGCAGCTATTGTTGGTTCTAAAGTTTTAAATGAAACAGCCAAAGAAGTTAACAAATTGAGTAACCGCTCCCCTTCTATTTAGTGTTACGAAAAATGAACTGAATGTTTATTCGGTTGTTTTTGCTGTTTTCCTTGACTCTCTATAAATAACTCCTTTACAAATGACCTTCCAAAAGCGATCTGGCTCGAATTTGGCTGCCTCGATTGCTTAACTGAAAAACTTCTAAAAGGAAAACAAAATGCCAAAGCTGAAAACCCACTCGGGTGCCAAAAAGCGTTTTGCTGTTACGCGTACTGGCAAAGTGCAAGCAAGAGCCGCAGCAAAGCGTCACCGCTTAGTTAGCAAATCCAAAAGAATGAAAACTGAAGGTCGTTCAACCCTTATTATGAAGGGTGTGAACGCCAAGACCATTCTCGATAATTTCCTACCTTATAAGAGCAGAATGCGGCGCAATAACCGTAACAAACAAAGACCAGCCGCAGTGAAAATGGAGGTCGCATAGTATGGCACGCGTTAAAGGAGGTACAGCCTCCATCAATCGTCATAAAAAAGTCCTGAAACTAACTAAGGGTTACAGAGGACGCAGCAGCAATTGTTTTCGTATTGCTTTGCAGCGTCTTGAAAAGGCTTTGCGCTATGCCTACCGCGACCGTCGCAACAGAAAGCGTGATTTTCGCGGTCTGTGGATTCAACGCATCAATGCTGCATCGCGGCTACATGGCTTGACTTATTCCAGAATGATTGGTGGCCTGAAACTGGCTGGTATTACTCTTGATCGTAAAGTCCTTGCTGATATTGCGGTAAAAGATGCCGTTGCTTTCGGAAAAATTGCCGAACAGGCCAAAGCCGCACTTAGTAAAAAGGCTGCTTAAGTTTTAAAGGCTCTGGATTCAAAAGATACCAATACAAACAGTATCAAACCGTGATTTTATGGCTTGTGGCGTTAATGTTATTGCTTTGGCATGAAAAAAGTAGATTTTTATCAGTTTCTTGTCGGTTTTATTTTAGCTAGAAAGCAACGCAACCATACTATCACCGTCGGCATTAATGGCGTTGATGGAAGCGGAAAGACTATGCTTGCTGGAAATCTTACCCGGATTTTAGAGCAGGCTGGACATCCGGTATGTCGGATTTCTGTTGATGGTTTTCATCATCCCAAACGGCATAGATACAGGCGTGGCGAACTATCTCCAGAAGCTTACTATCACGATTCAATTAATTATGAAACCTTTGCAGATGGAGCATTGAAGCCAGCGTTTAAAGCTCAGGAATATCCTTTTTTATGTCAGACAAAAGCCTTTGATTTGGAGCGGAATAAGGAAGATGTGCTTTTTCAGGAGATCGACAGAGACACGATAATTCTTACAGAGGGTGTGTTTCTTTTCCGTCCAGAAATCTTGCCTTTTTTAAATGTAAAAATTTTTATTGAGGCGGATTTTAAAGTTATACTGGAGAGAGTGAAAATCAGGGATATAAAAACTTTGGGATCAGCAGAAAAAATTCAGGAAAGATACGAAAGAAAATATATTCCCGGACAAAAACTTTATTTTGAAGATGTTAATCCGAAAAATCTTGCCGACCTAATCATTGATAACAATGATTTTGAAAACCCACGAATATAGGTCACCTTTAAAAACTCCAAAACTTTCCAATATAGTCATTTCGGCGAAAGCCCGAATCTCGTAAGTTTTTGAAACGATTAGATTCCGGCTTTCGCCGAAATGATGCAAAAGGAGGTTTTTAGAAGTGACCTACAGTTAACTGTTTTCATATCAAAGCTAAAACGCTGTTCACTTATTTTATAAATCGACATCAGAGATAAGAAATGTCATGATTTTAAAATAGGAAGCTTTAAAAACATTGAAGGTAGCCTTATGGACATGATGGAATTCTTGATCGATCCAAACATCATCTTCTTCCTGATGACCCTTGGTCTTTATGGTCTTATCTACGAATTCGCCAGCCCAGGTGCATTTATACCAGGCATTACTGGTGCTATTTGTATTCTTCTGGCTGCTTTGGCTCTAAATCAGATACATGTTAATTATTTCGGCGTTATGTTGATGATTCTTGGAATCGGCTGCATGACAACTGATGCCTTCTTTCGTTTTTATTATATTCTCGGAATTGTAGGTGCTATAAGCTTCGCAATTGGCGGAAAAATCTTCATTGATGGTGACCAGACAGGACAAGGTGTATCTCTGTGGCTGATCGGTGGTATGACGCTTATAAGTCTCGGCGTTCTTTCCATTGGTCTGAAGAAGCTTCTCAGCACAAGAAAAAACTTGATTTCAACAGGCGTGGAAGGAATGCAACACTCCACCGGAGAAATTATCCAATGGTCAGGCACGAAAGGCGAAGTCAGAGTTGCCGGCACAGCTTGGAAAGCAAAAAGTTCAACCGAATACATCCTCAAAAAAGGCGATGAAATTAAAGTTGTCGATGTCGATGGGCTTTGTATAATTGTTCAACCTCTCAACTAAAAACAAAGGAGTCTTCTCGTGGGAAATATTGGTTTTTTTGCTTTTCCTATTGTTCTCGCACTTATTCTCATTCCGTACATATTCAGAATACTCAATGAATATGAACGTGCCGTTCTTTATACCCTCGGCAGGTCGTCCCCAGTCAAGGGTCCAGGCTTAATCATCGTAATTCCCCTAGTCCAGAAGATGGTGCGTGTAGATTTACGCGTGCAGACTATGAACGTTCCCAGTCAAGATGTTATTTCACGGGATAACGTCTCCGTAAAGGTGAACGCAGTAGTTTATTTCCGTGTTGTCGACGGAGATCGCGCTATCAATCAGGTAATGGATTTTAGCCGAGCAACATCCGAACTGGCTCAGACAAC
Organism: Alphaproteobacteria bacterium; assembly: GCA_023136145.1. GTDB lineage: Bacteria > Pseudomonadota > Alphaproteobacteria > Micavibrionales > UBA2020 > PALSA-926. Next base: position 2,630 of record JAGLRU010000195.1, on the reverse strand, counting down.
CCTCCGCGCAGTTCTCGGAAAGCACGAGCTCGACGATATGTTGACGGAGCGTGAAAAACTCAGCATTGACATCCGCGTTCTACTCGATGAAAAAACGGAGCATTGGGGAGTCAAAGTGGACAGCGTCGAATTGAAAAATATCGACATTGCCGAAAGCATGATTCAAGCGATAGGCCGTCAGGCCGAAGCAGAGCGTGAGCGTCGCGCCAAGATCATCAGTGCAGAAGGTGAATTGCAAGCCGCCGGGAAATTGTCTGAGGCTGCCCGTATGTTAACGCAAGAACCGGGAGCCATGCAGCTTCGTTATCTCTCTGCCCTTCAGGATATAGCTAACGAAAAAACCAACACCATTCTCCTGCCGTTGCCGATGGATATGCTAAAGAAGTTGACGTAACGCCAAAAGACCTCCTCTAAAAACCTTCTTTTGCGTCATTCCGGCTTTAAAAAACTTTAATACTATTAGCAGAAATGGTGCGCTTAGATAGAGCAAGCTCGAACCAACTTTTCGAGATATTAGCGGATTGGAACACTGTTTTGCAAGGGCTTAATTCTGATGTTTTATCAGAAGTGCCTGAACCGGAAATCTAACTATCCTACATTATCAACCTCCACCCAAAGCCGGATTTTAATCCGGCTTTTTTCTTATGTGCAGCCGCCCGAATTCATGGGTTGGCTGCGTTATTCTTTATCCATTACTACTCAGAGGTCAAACTTATGTCTCAAGAAAACAAAAAACCTGTACCCTTTTCGCTGCGTTTATCGCATGACGAACGGACGCAACTGGACGCAGAAGCAGGAAACATGCCGCTCGGCACATATATACGCATGAAATTATTGGAAAACCCAAAACCGCGCCGCAAACAAAGCAGAAAAAAGAAACTTCCCGTCAAAGATCATACAACCCTGTCCAAACTCTTCGCTAAGTTAGGCGCATCGCGTGTTGGAAACAACCTCAATCAAATCGCCAAATCCATGAATAGCGGTTCGTGGATTATATCGCCGAAAACAGAAAGGCTCCTGCAAGATGCCTGTGAGGCAATCATTGAGATACGTATTATGCTTATGAAGGTGTTAGGGCTGTAGCTATGATTTTAGAAGGTAATCAACGCGGCGGCGCACGAAAAATGGCATACCACCTGCTGAACACGGAAGAAAACGAGCATGTCGAAGTGCATGAAATCTCCGGATTCATGTCTGAAAATGTTCTTGACGCTTTGCAGGAAGTTGATGCCATTAGCTGCGGCACAAAATGTAAACAATTCATGTTTTCGGTGTCTCTCAGCCCGCCAAAAGGCGAGATTGCGCCTGTGGAATATTTCGAAACAGCCATTGCCCGCATTGAAGAATCTTTGAATTTGGAAGACCAGTCGCGGGTGGTGGTATTTCATGAAAAAGAAGGCAGACGTCATGCGCATTGCATTTGGTCGCGCATTGATGCGGATGAGATGAAAGCAATTAACCTGCCATTCTACAAAATCAAGTTAAACGAAATATCCAAACAGCTTTTTCTTGAATATGGCTGGGAATTGCCGCAAGGCTTTGTTAATAAAGCATACCGTAATCCGCTAAACTTTACCCGTCAAGAATGGCAACAAGCCAAACGTGCTAAAGAAGACCCGCGCATATTGAAACAAATATTCAAGCAAATGTGGGAACAATCGGACAATCAAAAATCTTTTACAGCATCTTTAAAAGAACATGGGTTTTGGCTGGCGCGCGGTGACCGGCGCGGCTTTGTAGCCGTGGATTACAAAGGCGAGGTATATTCCCTCAGTCGTTGGATTGGTGTGAAAACGCGGGAACTGAAAAGACGCATAAATATGCCGAATATTTTACCGTCTGTGCAGGAAGCAAAAACGGAAATCAGTAAGTCTATGACGGATGTGCTGAAAAAGTACGTTGCCGAAGTACACACTAGCAGGCACAAGGCATATCAACCGCTAAAACTTGCCGTTAAAACCATCAAGGAATATCACCAAAAACAGCGTCATGAATTGTACCAACAGCAGAAAGAGCGTTGGAAACAAGAAGAACAAGCCCGCATTAATCGCGTATCAAGCGGATTAAAAGGACTTTGGCACCGCATCACAGGAAAATATCAGAAGATACGGGCACGAAATGAGACAGAAACCAAACAACACACCATCCGTGACCGTGACGAAAAACAAAACCTCATCAATCAACACTTGAAAGAACGCGGGCGACTGCAAGACCGTATTCAGACTGTACGTAACAAACATAATCGCACTACCCTCGAATTACGTCAAGATATAGGACGGTATGTTGAGATGGGCGATGCACAAGTATTGCAAGAAACTCATATTGCCCAAATCCAGCAATACGTCCACGAACCGGAGATGTAGGAAAATCTCTGAACCGTATACTATTGGTATAATTTTGATCTGTATCTTCTCCAAACATGTTGTTTCCTACAGTCAACGTCAGATAATTCTTTTTAAAAAACAGAAGACTCATACTTTATCATTGGAACTAACACCTAATATTATTCTCTAATATTATAAACATTAACAGATAGTCCTAAAGCTTGTGCTGTTAATGTCCCCGTCATTGCGCGTAGATCAAAGGCTGCAATAAAAGCATTACGATTAGCTGTTTCCAAATTAACCTGC
>JAGLRU010000194.1 GCA_023136145.1 Alphaproteobacteria bacterium | reverse complement strand
GTTCGTCAGGCCGGGATTTTGCCTCCGGCTTCCTTCAGATTCCACCTCACAGTGGACACCCTTGCCTTTAGCTAACGCTTCCCACTGTCGAGGTGCGTTCGGGACTTTCACCCTATAGTTATCGCCCATGCCGGGCGCACTGACGATCCTCCACTCCGTTAACGAAGTGGATTCCGCAGCCTTTGCGCAAATAGCGCCTTTTCAAGTCAGGCTATGGGCAATACTCCCTCGCGGTTTCTTGCAGGTTTCTGCTACCGACCGCCAACGCGGTTCGTTACACAGACCATCCCCGCCTGCCCGGCGGTTATTTTTATTGAACTTTCCCATTATTTAATGTCATTTATTGCAATATATCGAAGTAGGTATCAAAAAAAATCAATATGTCCTTATATCCGCTCCCTGCAGAGAAGTGGTTTTACGGACATGTTTATAAATTAGAAGTCATAACACTTAAGAACAAAACACTCAATCCAAGTATCAAAACAAGTTTAACAAGATTCAAAGATAATTTTTGAAGTGATTTTTTTTTGCTCGGAACATTTTCTCTGTTAATCCTTTTTGAAAGTACGGTGTTTCTATAAATATGGATGAAAATCATTAGTGCAACAAAAATATGTTTTACAATTAACAATTTTTTCCAATTATTACTTAGTTCTATTTGATCTGGTGCAGGCATATTTATCATTAACAATGCTATACCTGTTAATACTAAGATAATTATACTAATATCTACATGAAACTTAAATGTTTTAGATATTGTACCTATTAGATTGCCAGCCTCCTGTCCTAATATTTGTTTGGTTTTTGGGATTAATATTAATAATATAAATGCGATCCCACCAATCCAATAAACTGATGCTATTGTGTGCACCCAATATAATAATGTGTTTAAAATGTCCATAATCTTGTTAGTTTTGATTGTAAAACAAAAAGGGAAAGCAATCCGCTCTCCCTTTGTTAATTACTTCTTTTGGTTCACTAGTATAACGTTTCCTAATTAACATATCAATATTTATCCGACAATTATATCATCCATCTTCCATTTCCACTTAAATATTGTTGGCATTTCGTTTACTTCATCAAGATATTTCAATATTCTCTCTTTAAGCTCTGCCTTCGATTCTACACGTATTCCCCGTAAAAAGGTTCTTGTCATTTTGCTGAAGAAAACCTCAATTATATTCAGCCACGATGCATGAGTTGGAGTAAATACAAATTCAAATCTGTTAGGGACAGTTTTAAGAAAAGCTTTTGTTTCCTTAGAAATATGTGCTGAATGATTATCCAGTATTATTTTTATTTTGAATTCCGGTGGATACGATTCATCAAGACCTTTTAAAAACCCTACAAATTCTTTACTTCTGTGGCGGTCATGAACTTGTCCATAGACTTTCCCGTTGAGCAAATCAATTGATGCTAATAATGAAACCGTTCCGTGCCTTTTATATTCATAATCCCTTGCCCAGTTTGCATACTTCTCAGGGTGTGGAGCCAGATCCGGTGCAATGTTTTGTATTGCCTGTATCCCTGGTTTTTCATCGTACGATAAGATGGCCACCATTTGTTCATTGTCTTGTG
>JAGLRU010000193.1 GCA_023136145.1 Alphaproteobacteria bacterium | reverse complement strand
ACATATCCTATAGAAAGGTTCAGGTCCTTTACGTTAATTCCTGCGATCTCGCTTGCCCGCATCCCGGTTGAATATAGAGTTTCGAGTATCGCCTTGTCTCGATAATAATACGGGTCATGTTCCTGATCCGGCGATTCGAGCAACTCCATGATTTTCCGTTTGTCGGCGATGACAGGAAGTTTTTGCCATCTTTTCGGTCCGTCAATGACATCGAAAAAATCGGTGTCGATGTTTTTAAAAAGCAGTGCGTGGCGAAACATCATTTTTATCGCCATAAGCGCCCGGTGTATGGTTGATTCCACTAGTCCGTCTTTGCTGAGTTTTCTTAGATAATCGTAAATATGCTGCGGTTTGACTTGTTTGATCTCCGAGATACCCTGAGTTTTACAGTGTTTTGCAAATTTTAAAAGGTCCCTGCCGTAGCCGAGCAATGTGTTTTGTGAAAGCCCGGCTTCTATGTCCATGTAATCGAGAAAACGCCGGATATTGTCTCCCATTGGCACAGAGGACAGCCGGCCTCGCAGATTGTAAAGTTGATTGTCAGCCATACGGTTATATCGGCATATAAAGCCGTGCCGCATTAGGTTGCCCCGGTTGGCTGTGCGATCTGCCAAAAAATACCGCTAATAGACGTCAAACCGCCAAAATGCCTCTTGTGGTTATCGACTAACAAGTATATAATTTGCCAAAACCGTTTATGGTGAAGGGATCGATTATGGATATGGTTAGGATCACAATATTTTCGTTGCTGTGTATGACTTTTGTCTGCGGATGCGCCGAGGAGGTTACTCTCCCGCCGAGCGAGCCGCTTTGTCTGGCGCCTGCTGACAGGACGCAGATAATGGAAATTGCCGAAGATATTCTTGTGCGAATGCATTTTGTTATAGAAAAATACGATGTCGATGCCGGTTTTATAAAAACCAAGCCGTTAAGCGGGGCACAGTATTTTGAGTTTTGGCGGAAGGATAACGCAAGCACCGTAAACGCCGTCGAGGCAAATCTGCACAGCCTTCAGCGGTCCGTACAGTTGGGTATCGCTGACAATGCGCAGGGGCTTTGTCTTAAATGCGACGTCAATGTCAAAAGGCTCTCTATACCGGAGGAAGAATTTTTGCGAATGTCCCAGATGGGCGGGATGTTTACGTCGGGAAGAGCATTTAAAATGTCACTAAGGTTGGACGAAGAAAAAGCAGAAGAGATGACATGGATCGATCTCGGCCCCGATCCTTCGCTCGAACGAAAGATACTTAGCTTGATAGAGCAGAAGCATTACAGTATGGAAGGAAAGTAAGAGATGAAAGTTTTGGTCGCCGGCGGTGCCGGATATATCGGTTCTAACATGACATTTATGCTGGCCCAAAACGGTCACGAACCGGTGGTCTATGACAATCTCAGCAAGGGGCACAGGGCGGCTGTTAAGGACGCTCGGTTCGTTCTCGGCGATCTTAACGATCGTCACTTGCTGGTTAAAACATTACAGGAGCACGACATTGAAGCGGTGATGCATTTTGCTGCGTTTATCGAGGTTGGCGAATCGGTTTCCGAGCCGATGAGGTATTACCAGAACAATTTCTGCAACACTCATAACCTTCTCAGTGCTATGGAAGATGTTGGCGTCGATAAATTTGTCTTCAGCAGTACCGCTGCTGTTTATGGGATGCCTGATACGATCCCGATCACCGAGGAAATCCTTAAACAGCCGATCAACCCTTACGGCGAAAGCAAATGGGCGGTCGAACGACTTTGCTGTTTTTTATCGGAGGCTGACAAACTTAATTATGCGGCGCTTAGATATTTTAACGCCTGCGGTGCCGGGCAAAACGGAACCATCGGTGAGGACCACAGCCCGGAATCTCACCTTATCCCGCTGATCATTCAGGCGGCAATGGGTAAACGAGAGGACATCAAAATATTCGGTACCGATTATCCGACAGACGATGGTACTTGCATAAGGGATTACATACACATTGACGACCTGTGCAAGGCGCATCTGCTGGCACTGGATAAGCTGGGCAGCGAAAAGCAGCAGGTTTACAATCTCGGCAACGGAACGGGCTATTCGGTTCGCCAGGTGATAGATACAGTAAAGAAAGTTTCGGGGAAAGATTTCAAGGTCACAGAAACCGACAGGCGTGCGGGCGATCCGCCGGTGCTGACGGCTGATGCGGCAAAAGCCAGAACGCAACTCGGTTGGCAAACAGATTATCCGGAACTGGAAAAGATAGTCGAAAGCGCCTGGAAATGGCATAGTGAAAATCCTAACGGATATGACGATTGATTTGGTAGAAAGTAAACGATGGAAACAGAATGGATATCTGACAGTTTTGATTTCGAGCAGTTGATTCTTGCAGGCGATGTTGGCGGGACGAATGCGAGCATTGCTCTTGTCGGACGGATCGGCAGTGATTTTAAGATAATCGTTAAATGTTTATTTAAGACGGACGATCTTCCGGACTTTCCGAGGTGCCTTGAGCTTACGCTGGAAGAGATCCGCACAAAGGACACGGGGCTTAAGCCCGATCTTTGCTGTGTTAGCGGGGCAGGGCCCATAGAGAATAACTTTTGCAAGCTCTCAAACAGTACGTGCGATGTTGACGGCGCCGAGATCGAAAAAAGGATCGGCGTAAGGACGCTTGTGATAAACGATTTCGCTGCGATCAGCTACAGCCTGCCTTTGCTTGACGTGGGTAACCCCGAGCAGATAACGCCGCTTACGCACATTGACGGTTCACTTCCGGAGCAGTCCGGCAGCGTTCATGCTGTCGCAGGCGCAGGAACCGGCATGGGTGTCGGTTTCCTCATCGAGCATCAAGGCAAATCGATCGCGTATCCGTCCGAGGGAGGACACATCGCGTTTTCCTCTTACGACGAAGAATCGCGTCAGTATCATGAATATGTCGCTTCCCTGCAGGGCGAACTTATGGAAGCGGAGCTTTTCGTTTCCGGTTCGGGTATCGCCAGGATATTCGGCTTCTTTAAGGACGTTAAGAAGGTTCCGATCGAAGGTGTTCTCGCCGAGATAGATGCTCTTGACTATTCGGATAAGCCGGCTGCGATCTCGAAAAACGCCGACGACAATGAAGTTTGCGGAGACATTATGAGGTTGTTCGTAAAGATGTACGGCCGATTCGCAGGTGATGTTGCCTCGCTGCTTATCCCGACAAGGGGGATGTATTTGGCAGGCGGTGTTGTTACGAAAAATGAAAAGCATTTCACCGACGACGATCTGTTCATGAAATATTTTGAAAATTGTTATCACCCGAACATCCAAAAGGTGCTGAAAAAACTGCCCGTCTACATAATAAAGGATTATTCGGTTTCGTTATACGGTGCAGCCAACGCAGCGTATTGTCTGATGATGTAAAAGTTTAAGTTTTGGAGAGTTTGCAATATGTTAAAAGTATTT
>JAGLRU010000192.1 GCA_023136145.1 Alphaproteobacteria bacterium | reverse complement strand
CCGCCTGTTTCTTAAGATTATCCTCAAGAAAAACCTTTTCAAAAACCGAAAGTGAATCTTCAACAGCTTTCGTGTTGGGACGGTCTAATTCATTCCACTTCCAATCTGTCATATTTAGTCAATCTCTTAAAATTAATTTAAAACAAACCAATGTGAGGATAGTATATTTTTTCTAATATGTCAAATTAAATCTCCGCAATATCCCCGACACCAGCAATAGAACGGAGAACTTTTGGCAAAGTCTCAGTGACATGCCATCCTCCTGGAAGATCAACTTCTACCACACGCATTCCGACATCCACAATCAGGGAGACCTTCACTTTTCCATGGCCGGCCTGTTCCAACATCTCCTTAATTTTGCCGACAGCAACATCATCCCCAGCGACATGAATATTCAGCTTACGAACGACGTTCTGCACAGCCGGAGTCAACGGCTCAATCGTCTTGGCAAGGAACCGGATTTCATCATCGCTTTTTTTATCAGCGTCCACAGAGAACAAAATAGGCGTTCCAGCCTCCAGAAGATCGCGGCACTGCGCCAGCAGCTCCGAGAAAATCGTCACCTCGTAAACACCAAAAGAATCAGACACCTGCACAAAAGCAAAACGGTTCCCCTTCCGGGAAGTACGCTCCTGCTTTCTGATAACAATCCCTGCCATACGCAGACGGCTTGCCGGACTATTTTGCAGGGCTTCATTGACTTCGGACGAAGCCACAACGCGCAGCTTTTTCAATTGCACCTTCATATTATCAAGCGGATGGGACGACAGATAAAATCCGACCGCCTCGAATTCATGCCGCAAATATTCCAACGGCTCCCATTTTTCAACTTTCAACAATTCCGGTGCTGGAAGCCCCTCCTGCTCTCCTCCAAAGAGGCTTGCCTGCCCGCTTTTCTTTTCCTCTGCAACGGCAGCAGCGTATTTCAGCAAAATTTCACCGGATGCCAGCACTTGGGCACGGTTCGGATTCATCTTGTCAAACGCACCCGCCTGCGCCAAAGCTTCCATCTGACGCTTGTTAAGGGCTCTGCTGTCCAGCCGTCGGGCAAAATCATATAGGTCTTTAAACATCCCGTTTTTATCACGCTCGGCGACAAGACTCTGCATCGCCGTCTCTCCCACACCTTTCAGCCCTGCCAACGCATAGCGAATTGCCTTGCTCCCATCCGGCTTTTTTTCCACCGAAAAACGCGGAAGAGATACATTAATATCCGGTGGCAACAACGTGATATTCATCGCCTGCAATTCTTGCCGTGTCACGGCGAGCTTGTCCGTATTGCTCATATCCTGCGTCATTGTAGCCGCCATAAACTCGATGGGATAATGGCATTTCAGATACGCAGTCTGAAAAGCAATATAGGCGTAAACTGCCGAGTGTGCCTTATTGAAACCATAGTCGGCAAATTTAGCAATAGTGTCAAAAAGCGTCTCCGCCAAATCAGAGCTGATGTCGTTTACTTTTTTACAACCCTTAACGAAAATTTCGCGCTGGGCATCCATTTCCGATTTAATTTTTTTACCCATAGCACGGCGCAATAAATCAGCTCCGCCAAGCGAGTATCCCGCCAGCACCTGCGCCGCCTGCATCACTTGTTCCTGATAGATCATCACGCCGTAAGTGTCTTTAAGCAACGGTTCCAAAAGCGGGTGCATATAGTCAATTTTTTTCGCGTTTTTGAGGTTCGCCAGATATTTCGGGATATTCTGCATTGGACCGGGGCGAAAAAGTGCCACGATAGCACTAATCTGATCAAAATTATTCACATTCATCTGACGACAGAGATCACGCATACCCGCACTTTCAAGCTGAAATACGGCGGCACAATTCCCATGCGCTAGCATCTGATAGGTCAGATTGTCATCAATTGGAAATTTGAGCGGGTCGAGTTCCTCCCCAGTTGTCTCCCGTATTAGACGGATCGCATCCTTGATTACCGTCAAAGTCTTGAGGCCGAGAAAGTCGAACTTAACAAGCCCTGCTGGTTCCACATCCTTCATATTAAATTGCGTTGCCGGAATACCGGAATCAGAATCGGAATCACGATAGAGAGGCACAAGCTCCTCCAACGGTCTGTCTCCGATCACCACCCCCGCCGCGTGAGTCGAGGCATGGCGATAAAGCCCTTCCAATTGCACTGCAATATCAATCAGTTTTTTGACCTGCTCATCAGTAGCTATAGCATCCCGCAAAGCAGCTTCGCTTTCCAGCGCATCTCCAAGACTAACCGGATTAGCAGGATTCTGCGGTATAAGCTTAGCGATTTTATCAACCTGCCCGTAAGGAATTTGCAGCACACGCCCAACATCCCGCACCACCGCACGAGCCTGTAACTTACCAAAAGTGATGATCTGCGCCACACTGTCCTTGCCGTATTTTTCGCGAACGTATTCGATCACTTCATCACGACGTTCCTGACAGAAATCAATATCAAAGTCCGGCATCGATACCCGTTCTGGATTGAGAAAACGCTCAAACAGCAAATCCATTTCAATAGGATCAAGGTCAGTAATGCGAACAGCCCATGCAACAACAGAGCCAGGCCCCGACCCACGCCCTGGCCCAACTGGAATATCATGGTCTTTCGCCCACTGAATAAAATCAGAAGCAATCAGGAAATATCCGGGGAATTCCATCTTTCTGATGATATCCAGCTCAAATTCTAGCCGTTCAGAATATTTCTTGTGAGTCTCCTCTTTGCGTTCCTTCTCCCATTCCGGTTTGAAAACGTAATTCTCCAATCGCCACTCAAGCCCACTCCATGCACGATCTGTGATTTCTTCCGCCTCGGTTTTGCCATTGCCCGCGTCGAAAGGCGGCAACATTGGCTTCACCTCCCGCAGCATAAAGGCGCAACGCTTTGCGATATTAACAGTGTTTTCCACCGCTTCCGGCAAATCATTGAACAACTCCGCCATCTGTTCTGCGGATTTAAAATAGTGCTCCGGTGTCGCTTTGCGACGATTGGTATCCTGCACATAGGCTCCTTCGGAAATACACAACAGCGCATCGTGCGCCTCGTGCATTTCCGAATCGGGGAAAAAGCAATCGTTCGTAGCGACAATCGGAATATCATGGGCATAAGCCATATCCAGCAATGCATCTTCCATTGCCACTTCTTCTTCCGTGCCGTGACGCTGCAGTTCCGCATACAGCCTGTCGCCAAAAATTTCCTTTAATTTCAGAAGCGTTTTTTCAGCTTCACCATGACGATGCTCATGCAGCATACGTCCAACAGCCCCCTTCGCCCCGCCTGTCAGACAAATCAGCCCATGGGAATAACGTTCAATATCTTTCCATGAAACGGCGGGTCTATCGGTGTGTTCCAACGGACGAAGAAAAGACGCACTCGACAGCTTCATCAGGTTTTTATAGCCCTCTTCATTCTGCGCCAGAACAACAAGCTGATCAGGTACCTCAGGCTTTTTATTGCGTTGCCCTACCTGCTCCGGTTTTTCGACCCAGAGCTGGCATCCAATGATTGGCTGAATTCCTTCTTTCGCCGCCACCAGCGAAAATTGCAGCGCACCAAACAGATTTCCTGTGTCCGTTACCGCCACCGCAGGCATATCAAGCTTTTTACAGAGCGTAATCAGATCCTTGATCTTGATCGCGCCTTCCGCAAGCGAATATGCCGAATGCACATGAAGATGCACAAAGTCGGTTAGTCTGGTCATTGGAACTTGTTTTTCTTCTTCGTAAGGCATGTATTTGAAATTACATGATTTCTCATCTTCAGTCACCCTAAAATTCTACAGAATTTTTGGCAAAGAATGGTCGGAGCGGAGGGATTTGAACCCCCGACATCCTGCTCCCAAAGCAGGCGCGCTACCAGACTACGCTACGCTCCGACATTATCAAGTGGCTTGATTTATAACGCTTTTCCAATTTTGCTGTCAATCACAAAAAATTATAA
>JAGLRU010000191.1 GCA_023136145.1 Alphaproteobacteria bacterium | reverse complement strand
TTATGCGTTATCTGGGACAGCCCCTTTTCTATTTCTTGTTCAATCTCTTCTTTTGATTTAAAGAGATTAGAGTAATGCTCCATTTCATCGCCAAGCTCTTCCTGAAGCTCATCGAAATAAGCTTTGTTTGTGGCATCAAATTCTTTGCGAATATCAGCGAAATCCACCACGTAACCATATCGGAAATTTTTATAAGTACGATTTACGCGAGTAAGTGCTTGTAATAAATTATGCCGCTTTATAACGCGACCTAGATACAATTTTTTTAGTCGTTTAGCATCAAAACCCGTTAAAAGCATATTATAAACAAACAAAAAATCTATTTTTCCCGCTTTGAAGTCTTCAACCTTATTTTTGCGGTCTTCTTTTGTGCCTATATCGTGCAAAATAAGAGCGGCGCTTTTAACTTTTTGAAACGCTACATCGCTTTTATCGTTAACAACAGCATATTTGTCTTCGAAAATTTCAAACATTTTTTTTGCTTGATTCGAACTGTCGCATATAACCATGCCACTGATGCTATTGTCTCCAAAAGTAATTCGGCTGTTTTCAAAGTCTTTGATAATATATTTAAGCATAGGCTCAACAAAACGTGAATGAGCATAAATAAATTTTTTGTCTATATCACCCTCAAGAACCTCTATTTCATTCAAAGCTTTCTGAAGCTCCATTTTATAATTTGAAGCAATTTCTTCACGGATAAGACGAAGCGTATATCCATCAGCAATAGACGCATTATAATAGTATTTGTGAATGTAATTCCCAAAAAGGGTTCTTGAATTGTAGTCATTGCCCAAGAGAGGAGTGCCAGTAAGTCCGATTTTTATCGCGTTTGTATCTGATTGTGTCAGATTAGCTAAAAAGCTGCCTTTTGGATTATAGCTGCGGTGAACTTCATCTAAGAAGTAGATGCGCTGAACATTAACATCATAATCTTCAGCTTTGACAACATCAGGATCATCCTGAAATTTTTGTATGTTGACCACCGTAATTTCAGGCTTACCTGAGAGATTATGTATCACGCCAATAGATTTAATGTCCTTCGCAAATTCATCACGAGAATTAATGCTATGAACAATCAAACCTCGGCTCGTAAATTCACGATGCGCCTGTGTAAGTAAATCAAGGCGATCAACTATAAAGTAGAATTTGGGAATAATTGATTTCTTTTGAAAATAATCAATTAAATGGCGCACATTATAATAAACTAAAGCTGTTTTACCGCTGCCTTGAGTGTGCCATATAATACCCTTACGGATACCTTCTTCAAGCTTTTGCTGAATAGCTTTTGTCGCAAAAATTTGCGGATACCGCATGACATGTTTGTGCAAACCGTCTGTTTCATTGACGTAGGCAAAAGCATATTGCAATAAAAATGACAAACGATCCCGACTAAATAGTGAAGTACAAATACGATTTGTAGGCGAATTTTGGTCTTTATTTGTAATAAATTCTGGGCTGTGTTTTATGACGTTAAGATTGTTATCTTTCAATATCTCATTTTCTAAAATATCATCCTCTGGTTTTAACAGAACAAACAAATCAAGTTCATGTTCTTCACGAAAATAGTTGAACGTAGGTTTTTGATATGAGCTAGAAGCATAGAATGCCCCTTCAATTGGCTGTGACGAGTCGTTGTCATACTCCATGTTGTTTGAAAAAACCATTAATTGGGTAATGTTGACAAAACGCCTGAATTTGGGGTTTTGGAAACGTTGGTTTATACGCTTATGTTCAGCCAACACTCCATCTTTATTGTTAGGTTTTTTAACTTCTATAAAAACTAAAGGCATGCCATTTACCAATAGTGTTATATCCGGTCTAAATTCTTCATCGCCATTCTTGTATGTCAGCTCAGTAACTACATGAAAATGGTTTCTATCAAAGTTTTTGAAATCAATTATTTTTAATCCAGAGTTCTCTGTAAGCATTTCATGGAAAGCTTTTCCCAAGTCCTCATTTTCTAACGCAAGTTTTACATCTTCTAACAACCTATCAATATCATGTGCTTCAATACCTTCATTTATCTCAGCAATGCTTTGTGTGAATATGGAGGTGAAAATATTAGTTTCTTCATTAAACTCAGCATTTTTCAATGACAAATAATTGTATCCTAGACGCGTAAGATGGAGGATACAGGGTATTTTAACTCTAGAATCTTCATTAAATTTCATGCGCGGTATACCTTTTGACTTTCTTGCCCTTCAATCCATTTATCAATCTCACTTTTGCGGAAACGCCATGAAGCACCGACTTTAAATCCGGGGACTTTTCTTTCCGCTGCAAGGCGATAAAGCGTTTTTTCCGGAATTTTTAGATATACACCGAGTTCACGGATCGTCATCATCTCTGGATTTTGCATTTCTATCCTCAAACTTGTAATCTTCCTTATGAGAAAATAGAAAGATATAAAGAATTCTTCAAGTAATAAAAATGTTTTTGAAATAAATGACTGTGATTATAGGACAGAATATCTTTTCTTTTTTTCTAAAAGACCTTACACGTCAAGAATCTAGTAATTGCAGTGATATATTCCACCTATATGCACTAACCGTTTTTTTGCGCTGTTACCGTTATTGACCGCCTTTATAGACGAGGGCGATGTTAGCGCAATGGCGCTGCCCGCTCCAAGTATCCGTGTTGACCATGCTCTAACATCTTAATCCCCCGTCCGAAGTTTTGGCGTTCGATAACAACCCAAAAAACGGAGCACATCATGGAAAAAGAAACACACACCACAAGCACTCACACTCATCTGCCATGCGAAACTTTTGAAAAATCTGAAATACTTCTTCATGCACAGCCTTATGATATTTCAGCAAACGGATTTTATTTTCACAACTTTGAAGAATATCAGCAAAAATCCTCTACACTTCGCAATGATTACGGCGCACCAGTAGAAGAATTTGAAATTCAGTTTATAGATGGTGATGATCTTGATTGTGATCTCTTCAAAGCATTGGACATTCACCAAGGAAACTCTGACGTTTTTTTCACTGTTTGCGAAGAGTGGGATGAAAACCAAAAAATCAAAGTTATCATCGCTGTTGGCGAATCAGGTTACAATTTTGATCCACGCAAAGATGATCCAGATGATTTTGACATTGAGCTTTATGAATTAGACTCCTTGAGCGATCTGGCAGAGCAATTTATCGAAGAAGGTCTGTTTGGTGAAATCCCTGAAAATATCCGGTTCTACCTCGATTATGATGCCATCGCACGTGATCTAGGTATGGATTACAGTGAAATCCGCCTAAATGATACAAATTATATCTACAGGTGTACATAGGAGGGAGAGAAAGGAACATTTAAACATTTGTTCATTTTTTGTTATAATTTGGAAGTAAGCAACTCACTAAAGGATATGGTTATGAGCCGTTTATCAATTGAATTAACGCCGGAAGAACACCAGAAAATAAAGGCCATTGCCGCATTGAAAAACAGCAGTATCAAGGAATATGTGCTGGAGCGTATTTTACCCTCTGATTCCGCTCAAATAAGTGCTCTTCAAGAATTAAAAAGACAAAATGACACAGCTATTTACACAGTCCTATGATATGAGCACAAATAATTGCATTTTTCTTAAAGGTGTCTACACAAAGGACTTATTATTTTAAAAAGGAAAATTGAATAGACTTATATTAAACATGAAAACTAAGCTCAAAGATTAATATCTTATTCTCTTTATTACCCTCCATCACAAGAATTATATTTTCATCAATTATTATATTATCTTTTTCTAAATTAAGGTTTAAAAATTTACTATATTTTGCCTTATTTAAAATTTTAGCTAACTCCATAGAAATTCCATTTTTAAGCATACAAATAATATTTTTATCCGCACTTCCATACTTTATTTTTTCATAAAAGTTTTCATCTAATAAGCCTAAATCATTAAGAACTTCAATAAATTTTAAAATATTAAACTCTACAAAATCTTGTTCATCCTTAATTTTCAGTATCGCCATGTTAATTTTTTGAGCTTTATTTTTTATACTTAAATCAATGTATCTTTCTACAAAATCAGCTTCATCGCGCTTAGTTTCCCCCCAAGCAGTGCCAACATAAACTTTATAATTAAACTCTTCTTCTTGTTTTGTTCTCCAGTAATATAAAATTGCACTAACCATTTTACTGTAAGAAGAACCGCTCATGCGCCAATCTAAGAAAAAGGAATAAAAGTTTTGTGCCGATATATTTTTTAACCTTAATAATTCGTAGTAACTCCTTTTTTGTTTGTCAGTTTGTAAGTCTATAATTTCAATAAAGATTTTTGTAATAGCTGCCAAAAGAGTATTGACATCGTTAATTGTTCCTTTTTCTTTTATGAATTCAAATCTTTTTACTAGTTCTTTTTCGTAGTCATGAATATTAAATTCATGAATATTATTTTTAAAACAATATTTTGCTATATCAGATTCAACATAACGAATCTTTACGTTTTTTTCTGTATTGATACAGCCCTTTTCAATATTTTCCACATATTCTAAAGCCTCTAATTCTTTAATTTCTTCTTCTTTTGTTTCTGGCTCTTTTAGCAAAATATTTTTAATTTCGTCTTTATCATTAGCGGTTACTTTTGCCTTCTTTTCTAAAAAAACTTCTGGCTTAAAATCTTTAGGGGAGTATTTGCAATTTAATAGATATATCTCAGGCTCGAGCATCCCCAAATGCCCGCCTGAGCTAGAGAATATTTCACTAAATCTACAAACACGCCCTGTTAAATTATTAAAATTTGACTTTGTTAGATGTCTACGTCCTTTTTTTATAGACAATAAAAATATTTTTTCAGCAGGGATATTTACTCCCTCTAATAACGTTGAAGTAGTCGCAATAAATTCAAACCCTTTATGCTTTGAAAACATTTTTTCCACATATAACCTAATAATTTCTGGAACTCTTCCGTGATGATATACAACGCCCCTTTTAATACATTTAAGCAAATTGTACTCAGGGTCTAAGTAATCTGCTATGGCATTACATGACTCTTCAAACTCCCCATCAGCCTCTTCACTAAAGTTTACCTCTTCACATAAAGGAAGTATACGAGATGCAATATCCTCTACATCTCTCGGTTTATTTGCATATAAAATGTTTTTTGAGGCTTTATACTTATTAATAAATTCTAGGTCACTTAAACCTAATTCACTAATAGGAATGTGTTTGTTAACGTATTGGTCATACAGGCTTAATTTTTTTTATTAATAGCGTCATATATAAAATATCTCTGAATTTTTATATACTCTTCTGAGCGTTCAGCCTTAATACTATAATCAGCATACTTAGTTTCAATACTTGATGAATCAATTAAAAAGGGTGTAAAAAAGTGTAATTTTAGGCTTGGATTTCTTCTCTTTAAAATAAGAATAACTTGAATTAAAAGTTCTGACCTATGACCATCTTCCAATAGATTGTGAGCCTCATCAATCATTAGCATATCTATAGATAGTTCATTTTCTTGCTGTAATAATCTTAAAAGACGTTCCTGTGTAAAAACTGCGAGAAAATTAGATTCATCTTTTTTATACATTTCTGGATGAGTAATAATTCTTTTATATTTATCTGCTAAACTTTCATTATCCAATAATCTTTTCTTCGTTTGAGCAAGAAGAGCTTTGGTAGGAACTATAATGCAGATTTTACCATCAGGGTTTTGAAGAACTTTAGAGATAATCATCTCCGATTTGCCGTAGGATGTTGGAGCAACAATTAAAGAATCTGTTTCTATAGAACGACTAAAATTAACTAATTTTTTTTGACCTAAAGACAGATAAACACTTCTGTCGTTCATATCTTCCTTAAAATCATCAACATAGGAGGATATATATTCGTTTAAAAAACGATTTTGTTTCTCTTTAGTATTTAAATGATTTTTTTGTATAAAACGTACGATAGGCATAAATCCTGCGTACAAAGAAACATCGTATAGGGGAATGTAATCTTTAAATAAATTTGCGTATCGAACGATTATTCTATAACCAATTTTTTTTACATCATCATAACTTTGGTTAAAAAATAAAATTGCCCATTTTAATAATTTAACTTTATCACTATTGCTAAACTCATTCGGATTTTCTGAAATTAGTAATTTCTGATATAAATTTTGAAAATCGCTATCTTCATACGTTTTTTTTGTTCTAAAGCCTACTAAAGTGGTTATTTGGTTATCCATTTTTAGCTTCACTTTCTAAAAATTTAGCTACTTTCTCAAAAGTATTTTTCTGTATTGAACAAATTAAAATATTTTTAAAATCCTTCTTATCTTTAATTGCCTCTATGAAACTATCAAAGTCTTTGATTTTAAGAGCATTCATAGGATTTTCATATAAAACTGAAATTAAAATTACATTTTTATCTTTATCGCTTGCCGTTTTATTTAATGGAGAATCTGCAGAGAGTAATTTTTTTAAACTTTTTGCTTTCTTTTTAGACCCTATTGTTAATACAACATCAATTATAGCACTTTGCCACAAGCTATCACGCCCACTTAAAAACATCTTATTAATGCCTTTATACGAACGATTTAAAAGTATTTTATTTCCTTCCGCTGCACTTTTTTTAGTATTTTTATGTCCTGATTTTACTTCTGAATACCAAATACTGTTATTTGAATTATTGAAGTAGATAATATCAAAGCCTTTTTTAATAGACTTTTCTTCTTTATTTTTAAGTACTGACAAAGAGGTCAAATCTTTAAAAAATTCAGGCATTAAAATATGAGATAGCAATTCACCAATCATACCCTTTTGCGTTTTTTCTGATTTAGTTGAATAACGTTCTAAAAATAATGTAAGAGTATTTTTATAAGTATGGTATTTAGGAAGGTCTAAGACTTCATTGCTTCCATGTACAATGGCAGATAAATCTTTTCTTATTTTTTCTTTTAACTCATCGCTTAAACCTTCTATTAAACATAGTGTTTTATTACCGTCTTGCGAAATATGTACGCCATCTATTTTCATTATTAAAATCTATTATGTTGTTAATTTTTTTTAATTTAAAAATGTTACCTAAAATAATTCTTCACGCTGAATTCTATTTGCTCAATGAATATTTGTTTAAATGCTGCAAGATTATTTTGTTCATAAAACAGCAGCATGGCTTTTTTGTAATCTATAGAATCTACGCTGCGGTAGGATAGTGGACAGACCCCAGACTCAATCAATAAGGCATTGCTTATCATTCTTGCTGTGCGCTTGTTACCATCTTCAAAGGGCTGAATATAGGAAATAAGGGCTACGGCTAGCAATGCTTTTTCAAAACCATTATCCTTTGCGTTTATAACTACACACATATGCTCCAAAGCCTCTTTGATCTGATATTCATTATCCAGTGGCTTATACGCTGTACCCGTTATGCCTACTGTGCACGAACGTATATTGCGGCTAACGCCTAAATCTTTAATCAAAAGAGAGTGAATTTCTTCCAGTAATTTTAGATTTATTTCTTTTGCTATCTTTTTATTCGCAAGTAAATAATCCAATGCGATTTTGTGGTTTAGCAGCATTGCTGCATCTTTTTTGGGCTTACCTTCAGCTTCTTCTTTTTCAAGAAAGAGCCGTTCAGTTTCCAGCAGGGAATATGTATTCCCTTCGATTTGAGAAGATTTCCAGCTTAGCTCAATTGTAAGACGCTCCAATTCCTTTTGATACAGTACTTTTGGGTAATCAGAGATATTGACCTGATATTCTTTCTTTAACGCATCCAGAGCTTCTTTTTCCTCGGAGGTAAATAAATCCGCACCCTTTAAAATGGCAAAAAGATCATAGTTATAATCTGTTTTAGAATCGCGAGCGTCTGGTTCTTTATCAAAGTAACCAGAAGAATCCATAGGAAAGAAAATCTTGTAGTAGGGAGAAATGCCGTAGGAGGTTGACCGTCCCTTCCCGATTTTTAGGATGTAGTTATTAGTCACAAGCACAGCTAAATCTCTGTTTAGTGTGGGGATACTGATATTTTTTCCAAGTTTATCCTTAATCTCGGAGATTGAGGTTTTCTCTTGCTTGTCGATAATATCAATAATGTTTTGTTGTCTGTTTGTTAGCTGCATAGCTGTTTAATCCTATCATTAATTGCTCCTAATCCTATCATCAATGATAGGAAAAGCAAGAAAAAATGATAGGATTGAAAAAAAAGCAATGCTGTATAAAGATGTTAGCCCTTATATTAAATACTCTTTTACCTTCATAAGCTTTATTGCTCCATATCAAAACTGTGATCTTTATCATGAAGACGTTGATTGAAGTCCTTGTTTATATCAAGCGTATCCTTGCCTTTTTCCTGCATCTCTAAATAATGCCCGATTTCAAGACGAATATTGAGCATGGTTTCTTTATGTTCGTGGCGAAGATGCTGGATTTTAGTTTGGAGTTTTTGCCGTTCCTTTAATTGCTCAGCAATGAGTCGCTGCTTTTTCTTTTGATCACGAGCAATACAATGCACGGTTTCATGCTCATTTATAACGCGGATTTTCCGGTATTTTCCGGTGATACGATGCCAAAGACCTTTAATCCCTTTTGGCAGACGGGCAATGCGTTCTTTTTCCTCATGCTGCCAGCGCTCCCATTGCTCTAATTTTAGTTTTTTACGCTTGGCTCTGTGCTGGTAACACATCGTTTGCACAGCGCGTTTCAACGGCTTAAATTTCTGTTGTGAATGCGTTTCGGCTTCTTGAATATGCCGTTCCAGCACATCCGTCATCTTCTTGCCGATCTCAGCTTTAGCACTTTGTATAGAAGGCAAATTTTGAGGATTACCAAGACGCTCTTTGAATTGTTTTGTTTTAACGCCAGCCCATCGACTAAGCGAATAAACCTCGCCTTTATAATCTACCGCCACATAGCCTCGCCGATCACCACGGGCAAGTATAAAACCATATTCCTGCAAAGCTTGCGCGAAGGCTTGTTTACTATCTGAGATTTCCCAAGATTGTTTAAACAGAGCTTTGAGAACTTGAGGGTCTTCCTTGGCACGTCGTGCTTGCTGCCATTCTTTAAGACTAAAGTTTGTGGGATTAGAGTATTGCCGATCAATATAGCCTTTTGGCAATTCCCACCCATGCTCCAGATAGAGCTGCTTTGAAATTTCATTCAGCTTGTTTTTATAAAAGGGGAGATTGATGGCTTTCATTTCCTGTATATCAATGCGTGACCAAACACAATACGCATGTCGCCTGCCTTCTTTTTCATGAAAGACCACCACACGAGGCTGATTTTCAAGTCCCATTTCCTTTTCAATACTTGCCAGAGCGTTTTCAAAATATTCCGGCGGGACATCTTCGTCCAGCGGAGGATTTAAACTGAGTGAAAACATAAATTGTCTGCATTCCGTACCGCGACTAAGCGCATACATTTCTTGAAAAGCGATGTTTGGATTGTCAGACGTACAGCCGCGCACATCATAAACTTCAACATGCTCATTTTCTTTACTACGCAAAATATGATTGGCAAGCTGTTTAGCACCGCCACGTTGTGACGCTTTGAGCAACATTATCCTTCTCCATGATCAATACCCAGTTCTTTGAATAAAGCACGGCGCATATCTACGATATGATC